>NZ_RAWP01000134.1:0-22910 GCF_003668935.1 Corallococcus sp. AB032C
GGCCTCGAAGGCTTCCGCGATGCGCGCCCACTCCGGCTTCTCCACCTGCTTCGCCATGCCCGGAAGCGTCCGCCGCGAACCGCTCCCCCGGCAATCCCTCACGGCACATCGTTGGCCGGACGGTTACGATGTTGAGCCCGAAGCTCATCGCGCCTGCGCTGGGAAGATCCTCGATGTCCTTGCCGAAGGGCATCAGCGCGAGACCGGCCATCTTGAAGCACTGCACGCCGAACGGGATGCCGACGAGGGTGAGGCAGAGCACCAGTCCACCCAACAGGTACTCGAGGCAGAGCACCAGCCCTCCGCCGAAGATGATCCACAACAGGTTCAGAAGCAGGTTCATGATCGGCTTATACGTTGGAGTCGTCAGTCGATGACATGAGCCCGCCTGAATTTCGTCAGGCCTCGATTTCAGGAGCCGCGCGCGCTGCTAGCGCTTGAGCCAGGGCGCGGGGTGTCTGTCCATCCCCGCGCCTCGTCGTGGAGGCGTTCCGCAAACCGGCGGCTACTCCTCCGCGGCCTCCTGCGGCTCCTGGAAGTCCACGTCGAAGTTGACGCGCTGGCCGGGTTCGATGGTGAAGGTCTTCTGCCAGTGCGACGGGCCCACGTTGACGTTGAGGCGGTAGTCACGACGCGTTAGCCGTCCGGCTAATGACGTGCGAGGTGCCTTAAGGCGAGCCACGGCAGCGATCGGCGAGCGCCGCATGCCACTTGTCGGAGGATCCGGCTGTGGTGACGGCGCGTTAGTCAGTCATCCGCCCCAGAACCGGCTTGGGCCCAGACGCAATGTTGAATTGCACTTCAGCGCCCCTTCACGGTGTGTTGCCGAGCCTGAATCCAAAGTAGCTCGGCCCCCAGCAGACTTGACCCGGCGAGAGCTCTTGTATCGCGATGTCTTCCCATGTGACGTCCGCACACACCAAGACTATCGCGGGCGGAGTACGCGCGTGCAAAAACTTGGCGACGGCCCAGGCCTCAATAAGGTTGTGCATCGGGTGGAGGAATCGCTCCGTGGGGAGTTCGGAGGCGTCCATTGCAACACGTATGACCAATGCCTCCGAATTTGCGAGTAGGGATGGGGGAAGCGAGGATACTTCGCCAAAGATGCGACCAGTCCGCATGGAGCCGTCTTGGGCGGACCACGCAAGTCGAATACAGAGCCAGCCAAGAACAGCCTCTGCCAACTCCACATCTTCCTCAAGAGCGCACGAGACAGGAGACTTTATGAAAGCGGCTAGACGCGACTGAAGATGATAGTTCTCTGCACTCAGTCCAATGCTGGGGATTTCAGTCAGACTAAGTGGAATGCGAAGTGATGGGACCTGCGACAAGGGAAAGGCAAGAGGTGGTGGAGAAGGGCATAGCGCTCTTTGGGCGGCACGTCGGACACGGGACACTGGGTCGGCTAAACAGGCCCGGAGTCGCTCCCGGCTTTGCTTTGAAGCATTAGGCTCTGATGCAAGGCTCTCGGCGATATTCGCGCGCAGTTCGTCGGTCGGTTCTTCACGAAGCCGCTCCCATAGTAACCCCTGTGAGTCGGGATCTCCTGAAAGCGAGTAGAATGCTGCGCTGCGGATGCTTTCATTTCTGTCTGATAGGAAGTCACGCAAGATATCGCGTGACTCCGGGTCGGCAGAGAGCGCACGAATGGCAGCGGCGCGTGCATAGTCGTCATCTTTCGATGTTAGCGTCTCTTTGAGCCGCTGCCACATTTCCGGGTCAGCTCCTAGTGCCTCAATGGCTGCAGCCTTGGCGGTGGGAACGTCGCTTGAGAGCAATGAAAATAGCCTTGGTTTGGATTCAGGATCGCGCGCCATCGCGGGTGCGATCTCTGCGGCAATATTAAGATTTTCACTTAAAAGAAGAGCTCGAAGGACGGGCTTGGCCTCCTGATCATCAGCGAGGATTTCGGCATACTCCCTGATGGGAAGTAAGTGGGCGTCATCTCCAGTGCTCCACAGGTGCTCAAGCTCTGTGCGCAAGAGCCGTTTCATCCTGGGATCGTCCTTAAGTAAATGAATCAAGGTTTGGCGTTCAGGGCTGTTTAGTGATTTGAATTGTTCGTAGAGGAAATCTATGGATTCTGGATCGCGCGACAGCGGCTGAAAGAGCGAGCTTCGTATGATGGACTTGTGGTTGAGTAGAGTCCTCATTTCTTGACGATGGGTCACTTCATTTGCCAATAAAATGAACGCCACCAAGCGCGGAGCCCATAGGTCGTCAGCGATGGCCGAGAAGAGCGTCTCTCGGATCGCAGGTTCGTCGGCTAAGGCTTCGAGTGCAGCTCCTGCAACGAGTTGGCTTCTGTCATGAAGAAGCTGCTTGATCTTCGAGCGGCTTAAGGGGTGAGCACTCAAAGCCTTGATGGCAGCGATGCGGACATCGTCAAATTTATCTGTCAGCGCGTCTTCGAGCATAAGGCGAGATTCGGAGTCGCCTGCAAGCTCGTGAAGCACTTGGGACCGGAGAAGTTCAATGTGGATCTTTGGCGTCCACCGAGCATCAGCAGTTTGTCGGAAGAAGCTTCGGAGATGCGGGCGTGCTGCCGAGTGCTGGCCCAAAGCTTTGATGGCGCTATGCCGCACATTGTGCTCGGGACTGTCAAGGTGCGGCCGAATGGCTTCAATGGATTCAGCATCTGCTCCAAATGCCTCAATCGCGCCGATGAGAAGGTTTTCATCAGTCCCATGCAGAAGCTTTCGGAGGTCCGCCTTGTATTCCGGAAAATCGGCAAGGGCCTTTACTGCCCGATGATCTCCGTTGTCTAGGCGGCTCCGAACAAGCAGGCGCCACTCTGGATCTTCGGCAAGAACACGCAAGGTTTCCGCGCGGAAAAATGCTGTCGGTCTACGCAATGCCTCGGTAATTGACTGGCGTGATAGTGGGTCGTTGCGTAGAGCCTGGGCCGCTTGGTCAATGTGGTGGAGATAGTGGGATGGTGGCTGGGAAAGTCTGTCTGTAAAGTATTCTCTGAGATGGTGAAGCGCACCTGGATCCGTAGCGACAGCGGAGATTGCCTCGTCTGCCACTGCAAGATCACTGCCCGCAATAAGCTGATGGAGTTCTTTCCGCCGTTCTGGATGCCGCGCTAGTGCTCTTACTGCGAATGAACGAACAAAGCTGTGGCGATCGAAGATCGCATTAGCCAGGGCATCGATTGAGGTACTATCGCCTCCCAATGCTTTAACAGCGGTCATCCGGACGCGCGCTTGGTCATCCAATAGGCCCTCTCGAGTCAATGCGCGAGCGCCCTCGTCATTTTCGAGATAATCAATGGCATCTTCTCGAAGTCGATTGCGGGAGTTTCTGAGCAGGGTCCGAAGCGGTGGCCAATAGGCAGAGTATTTTGCCAGAGCCTTAAGTGCGGTGCTCTGGCGGATGGAGTCCGCGCCTTTTGTTAGTTCGATAATCTGCGCGATGCTCAGTCCTAAGCGAACAAAAGATCGTGCCATTCTATGGATCGTCGCCCACCAATTGCTCGTCCGGCGCTCTGGAACTCGCAGTCCCAGCGTCCACGCCAGGATATGAGCTTCGGTTCCTGCTTCGCCAGACGTTTCAAGCAGTGCTGCCAGCGCTGTCTTGTAGTCAATCTGAAGTCCGACGCCTCTTTGTAAATAGGGCTTCAGCACAGGTAATGCGCGCTCGCCTGCATCCATCAGGCGGCGCTCGTCGTTACCAAATCGGCCGGAAGGCATCTGCATCCGTCCTACCAGGAGCGCCATTACTTCGGCTGAATGCACTTCGCAGAACTCGCTGACGCCTGTGCCGCCATAGCTAATGGCTCTTAGCAAGAGCCGTAGCATGCAATGATCGGCTGAATCGTGCGCCGCTTCCTCTAGGACTGCTTTGAGGGCAGCTAAACCCTGAAATGCATGTGCCATTGGGAGGACTTCCAGTGCCTCCTCCGGTCCTTTACTAAACTCCGTTCGCCAACGTGCTCTCGCTTTCGAAAGATCGAACTCCGAACGTGCGGCGAAGTACTCGCCGAATGTCAGGTGGGCAAACCGAAGCTGTGTCAACCCAATGAACAGGCCTGAGGCACGGAGAGCGTCCCGCATGTCGTCAGGCAGTTCGTTGGCTTGAAACGAAACTTGTGGGTCCCTCGTCTCAGGGAGAAGCATCTCGCGGGCGACACGTGACAACTCTTTCACAATCGATTGACGGCTGACCTCTCCAGAAAGAGAAGCACACGCGTGATCGAGGGGGCGCTGCTGATTGAATGAATCGTCGGTTTCGTTGACACCTAGCACCTCTCCGTAGAGCTCGAGAGTTGTACCAGGAAGCCTTTTGATACGGCGGTAGAGAGCCCCCGCCAGAGAAAGCAGCACTGGTGTCCTGGTCCATCGTGCGCCGTCGGGAAGAGCGCGCAGTTCTCGAAGTAAAGGGACGATCCATGGCTGATTGCCGAAGTAGCTTATCAGGAAGAGCTGTGCGGCAGGCCCCGTCAGCCCATTGAGTTCCACTTCCGTAAAGCGCCCAATGAGGGCGCGCGTCGGACGGGAGGCAATATGGAAGAAGAGCCCCTCATTCAGATCCGAAAGCATGCTGGGGACGCGCCTGCCTGCTTCATCAAAGCCATCGAGAAAAAGGTGGGCCTTGCCAGATAAAATGCTGTCTCGAAGGGCTTGATACAGGGGAGATGTGCGATCAACAGGAAGGTGAACAGCAGCCATGGCAAGCTCTACAAGCCGCTCCGCTGGTTGGTCAGTAAGTAGATTTTCCAACCATGGGATCCAGAGGGGCTGAAGTGCGTCTTTCTGGCTTTGCGCATTTACTGCTGCTCTGCAGGCGAGCAATCGGAGAAGCGTGGATTTGCCTGTCCCCGCGTTGCCCCAGATGAAGACTCGCTGCGCGAGTGATAATAAGGCCTCGGTTGATACAGCCGAATGCGAGGAAATGCCCAGCATTGCGTTCTTTCGGGCATCAATCTCTGCTTGAATGTCTTCTTCGGTGCTTTCCGCAGGAGTCGGGTCTGGCTGACTCTGACGACTCGAACCGGGAGTCTCTCTCCTCTGTCCGAGAGGCGCAATCTCTACCTCCATGAAGATATCCTGGATCGGCCGTGCTAGAGGTTCACCTGTAAGCATCACCTGGCCAGCGACCACACGGAGTGCGCGCAAGTAGTCTTTGATGCCAAGGCTGTCTGCGGTTGGTATGTGTCGTGTGATTTTGTGGATTTGGCTCGATGGCAGCTGCCCCTTTGTCTCGAAATCCACCTCAAAAGTCGCGGTCGGCCATAGGTCGGAGAGGGTGGGACACCACTCTGCCGCCATACCTTCGAAGCCACTTAATCCGATTACGCTAGCGGAGAGCTGGCGGTTGTACCGGGCTTCAATGGCCTTCCATCGCGCCCGAAGATGCTTGAACGAATTCGCAGGCTGGGCGTCTGTGGAGCCCGAGGTATCTGTGGCAGAGGACACCAGCACCAAGAGAGGAGTGCCCGCTGGCGCTATTGATGGAGAGTCGAAATCTTGAAGGCCGTCACTTGTCCATCGCGAGAACGCGCGCCAAGGGCTCAAATCGAGGATGAGATCGTGACGGAGAATTGCGCCTATATGATTCTGAATGACTTCAGGCTTCCTTAGCTCGGCGGCAATTGTCGTGCAGTTTTTGGCAGAGAGTCCCGCTTTCCACAGGCGCTCTACATGTGCACGCGATGCTTGTGTGAGTCCGAAGTAGGGTCCGGCCACCAATATGCGTGGTTGATCGTGGCGGGAAGTTGTAGTGTTCGGTTCTTGCGCAGCGGGGGCGGGACTGTGCTGCTTTTGGGGCGAACCAATCTGCTTAATGTCAAAATCAGAAAATTTTCCAGGCGGGCTTTCCGCTGAGGATATTTGACGGGGAGAAGGCTTTGGCTGTTCGGAGGCGGACTTGGCTGTTGCTGGAGTGATGTCTGGTGGTGTGGTTTGTTTGTTGTCAAAAAAGCCGTCGTCCCAGAGTGGATTGCGCGTCTGGTCGAGCGCATTTCTTGCCCTCAGTTTCTCGCACTTCCGCCAGAGTTCAGGCAAGGCCGCATTGAAGGCGCCGCTCGGTGGGCCATGACGGATGATGATTTTGTCGAACTCTTCGGGATCGCCAGATGGAAACGTTACGACATGGCGTCCACCTTCTTTGGGTAGAAATTGTAGCTCTCCTGGTCGATAACGCAGCGACTTGAAGTGGAACAAAAGTCGAGAAACCAGAAAGCGATTGAGGATGCTCGATTGGGGGGATAGGGGGTACGGTGCAAGTCCGTTTAGGACGGCGGATGTGCTGCCTCGAAGCGCGCGCCCAATTGTCTCGTCTATTTCTGGTGGGACACTTAGGTCCTTGTATTTTAAGTAGAGGTTCTTTGTCGCTTCGTTGTCGTCTTGTAGCTGTTCTTCAATGTCTAGGAGTTGGGTGCGAAGTGAGTCAAGGTCGGGAGCGATCAGGAAACGCTTTACGATCTCTTCGTGTTTGAAGTTTTCTAGGCGGATCCGCAGGAGATCAATCAGTCCGCCGTCGCCACAACCAGAGATGAGGTATTTCTCGGGATTCAATCGGACGGGCTGGTGAAGCGCATCGTTGTCCCAGTAAGATAATAGCGGGAAGCTGCTTATTTTTTTCTCTAGACCGAAGCCAACTGTTAATAGGACTGCGTCGAAATCCTGTGAGTGGAAGCTTGAGGTGTTCCATCCAATGGTGATCTTTCCGTCTTTGTTGTGACTTATGTTTGCTATTGATTCGACATGGGTGGCGAAGGTGATTTTTGATCGCTCGGGGAGTGCTTTCCACTGTTCGTCCAGTTGTTCTACAACTTTGCCAGCAATCGCGGCCGTCCAATTGAGGAGTGGAAGCCCTGCATCCGGATTGTCCGCATAATTCTTGGGCCAATCGTAGATATGTGGATGTAGCCATCGAGTATGGTTGAGTCGCTGTAGTGGCAGTATCGTTTCCTGCCTCTCCAGCAGAACCACGTTGCATCCGAGCCGTGCCAAGGCGGCAGTTGCGGTTATTCCTGCTGCGCCTGCTCCGACAATGGCGACATTTGCTTTGCGGTTAATGCGCTTTGTCTGGAGAAGTGAGTAGGCGAGGTTGAGCGCGCGGACCTGTTGCGAATAGAAGGTGATCCTCTTCTCGAAACACCCAACGACGAAAACACCAGGTGCCTCTGGCACCTCCATGTGGCGAATGATGTCTTCGGGGGAAACTTTCTGGCTTTTCAAGACGGCTCCTTTGTAATCCCGAGCGGAGTATGTCAGCGGCTTTCCCTCTGGGATAGCTGCTTGGAGAGCCGCTCTTTGGTTTTTGAATGTGGAACGGGGTCACTATTCTGATCTCGTTCGAGTTCGGCATTCAGTGAGATAAGCTGAGTCGCCAGTCGCAATGGGCCCCGGCTTCAAGCTTGACAGGGCTGTTGTGCTTGGGGGATGGGCGCGATTTGCGGTTGCAAGAGGCACCTCAGCTAGTCTGCGTATGAGAGGCTTCGCGGCCCCACGCGTCACGAAGTTCATCTCATGCGCCAGTTTCGTCGTCTGCGCGGAGAGGAACATCTCCACAGCGGCCTTTGTCTTGGCAGTTGATCTGGCTACAGTGAATGCCAGGATGGCATGCGTGAAACATGCGAAGGCGCTGTGCTGAGTTGCTCCCTTCTAGAGGGAGAAATGCGGGTCCGGAGTTACAGTCTAGTTCCTTTTGTGGAGATCCAAACTTCATCTTGGGCGCGCGGTTTAATGCGTTGCTACAACTCTTGTGTGCGGAATGATCGAGGAGGCTGGCTTGAGCAGCCTGATGCCTTGAAGATTAGCGATGAGTTGCGACGTGGGCAAAGAAGAAGCCCAGCAACCCGGTATGGATTGCTGGGCTTCTGAATCCAAGGCGGCGTGGCGCCTACTCCTCCGCGGCCTCCTGCGGCTCCTGGAAGTCCACGTCGAAGTTGACGCGCTGGCCGGGCTCGATGGTGAAGGTCTTCTGCCAGTGCGACGGGCCCACGGTGACGTTGAGGCGGTGGTAGCCCTCGTAGACGTCCAGCTCTTCCACTGGGACGACGCCCACGGGCTTGCCGTCCACGGAGACGTTGGCGCCGGCCGGGCCGCGCACGTTGATGAAGGCCTTGTTGAGGAAGAACTGATACGCCGACCGGCCCGTGGGGGCCACCGTCACGGTGCGCGATACGGAGATGCCGAGCGCGCCGTTGGTGAAGGTCAGCAGGTGCTTGCCCGGCGGCAGCGACGCGGACAGCGGCGTGCGGCCCAGCAGCGCGTTGTTGAGCGTGACCTCCACGCGGGGCTCCACGGTGAGGTCCAGGATGCCCATCACGGGGCCCGCGTCCACACCGGCGTCCACGCCCGCGTCCTCGATGCCCGCGTCGAAGGGCTCCGCCACGACGATGGGCAGACCCGCGTCGAACGTCTCCACCGTCATCGTGCCCTGGAGCTGGCGCTGGACGATCACCGCGCCCGCGCCGAGCGTCAGCACGAGACCGCCCACCACGAACGGCACCCAGGAGCGTGAAGGCTTCTGCGCGGCCACCGCCTGCACCGTGGGGCTCGCTGCGCCACCGAAGATGGGGCCCGCGGGCCGCGTCTCCGTGGATGCAGTCGGAGCAGGGGAGGGCGTCACGGTCTGTGCCGTGGCCGGGATCTCGGTGCTCGGGGCAGCGCTCCGCACCGGGGCCGCAACAGGAGTGCTCTGCGCGGTCTGCACAGGCGCCGGAGTCTGCGCCACCGTCGCCACCGGCTGCACAGGCGCGGAAGCCTGCGGCGCGGCGGCCACGGCCTGCACGGGAGCCGGCTTGCTGCTCTCCGCCGAGGAGAATTCCGGCACCTTGCTCTTCACGGGCTCCACGAGCCCCGCGCCGTTCGCGATGATCTCCGCGATCTGCGGCGTCGGCATGCCCGCCTTCGCCAGTGCCTCCGCGATGCCCTTCTCAATCGTCGCCCGCCGCGCCGCGCGAGCCTCGGCCTCCGGCGGGAACAGCTTCGCCAGGTGCTCCGCGAATTCCTCGTGCGTCGGCAGCTTGCCAATCGCATCCACCAGCGCCTCACGGAACGCGAGTGCCGACGAGTAGCGCTCCAACGCCCGCTTCGTCGTCGCACGGCGCACGACGGCATCCAGCTTCAGCGGCACGTCCGCCGGCATCGGGGGCAGGGCGCGGTTGAGCACCGCCTTGTCCGGATCCGCCGACTCCTTGAACGGCATCTTCCCCGTGAGGCACTCGTGCAGCGTGAGGCCCAGCAGGAACACGTCCGACTGCACGTTCACGGCCTCGCGCCCGCCCAACAGCTGCTCCGGGGACGTGTACGCGCGGCGGTTCTTCACGCGCTTGCCACCGCGCTCACGCGGCGCCACGGACAGCGCGCCGTAGCCCGTCACCTTCGTGTAGCCGCTGAAGGACACCATCAGCGTCTCGGGGCGGATGTCTCCGTGCACCAGCGGCGAACCGTCGTCGTTGCCCGCCACGTGCGCGTAGTGCAGCCCCATGGCCGCGTCCGCCACCACCAGCGCCGCGAAGCCCGGCGTCATGCGCGGGTTCGCTTCCAGCACGCGCCGCAGCGGCTCACCGTCCGCGAACTCGGTGACGCGCGCCAGGCCTCCGTCCAGCTTCTCCAGGCCGTGCACGCGCAGGATGTTCGGGTGCTCGAAGACGATGGCGCGGTTCGTCTCGCGCTCCAGGCGCGCCACCAGCTCCGGGTTCTGCGCGATTTCAGGCGGTGCCCAGATGAGCACCACGGGGCGGGGCGTGGCGCCTTCCTCAATCGACAGTCCGAGGAAGGCACGCGAGCCCTCTCCGGCAAGGAGGGGGCCGAGTGACTGATAGCGAGGCGAACTCATGGGAACGGCATGCTAGTGCCCTTCCCGTCGATCCTGGAATCCCCGGGTCGCGCCTAGATTCGCTGCCCGTCGAAAGGCAGCGTCAGGTGGTAGCCGTAACGCCCGCGCCGCACGAGCAACAGCACGCTACGTCCCCGTCGCGCCGTCAGCAGGGCTTCACGGAAAGTGTCACCCGTGGGGACAGGCTGATTGTTCATCCGCAACACCACGTCCCCCGGCTCCAGCCCAATCTCCGAGGCAGCCGAGCCCTGCCGCACGGACGCAATCGCCATCCCGCCCTTGCTCTCCTTCACTCGCAGTCCCAGCTTCTCCCACGCCAGGTTCTCAAGCAGGCGAGCTGGAAATTCGACCGGCGTCACCTGCACCGTGCGGTTGCCGCCTGCTCGGAAGAGCACCAAGGGGAAGACCGAGCGGGCAGGGTAGCCGCGCACGCGCGAGTCGAAATCCTCCGCGTCCTGGATGCGCGAACCGCCCAGCTCCGCGACCACGTCTCCGCGCTGCACACCGGCCTGCGCGGCGGGGCTGTCCGGATCCACGTTCGTCACGATGACGCCGTACGTGCGGTCCCATCCGAGCCGCGCGGCCACCTGCGAGGGCAGGTCCGCCGTGTCCATGCCCACCCACGCGGGGCGCACCTTCCCGAAGCGCGTGAGCTCCTCCACGATGCGCCGCACCTTGTCCGCGGGGATGGCGAAGCCGATGCCCTGCCCGTTGGCGTAGATGGCCGTGTTGATGCCGATGATCTCCCCGTCCACGTTGAGCAGCGGCCCGCCGGAGTTGCCCGGGTTGATGGCCGCGTCCGTCTGGAGGAAGTCGTTGTAGACGCGGTCGTCCGCGCGGAAGGTGCGGCCCGTGGCGGACACCACGCCCGCGGTCACCGTCTTGCTCAGGCCGAACGGACTGCCGATGGCGACCACCGTCTCGCCAATCATCAAATCGGAGCTGGTGCCCAGCTTCGCGGTGGGCAGGGGCTCCTTCGCGTTGACCTTGAGCACCGCCAGGTCGTTGTTCGCGTCACTGCCCACCACCTCCGCGTCGAAGGTGCGCCCGTCCGCGAGCACCACGTGGATGGCGGAGGCGCCCCGGATGACGTGGTCGTTGGTGACGATGATGCCGGACGGGTCGATGATGGCGCCGCTGCCCAGGCCGGTGATGCGCTGGCGCGTCTCCGGCTGCGCCATCCCCTGGCCGAAGAACTCCTCCAGCGGCGAGCGGGGCCGGCCCCGGAAGCGCGACTCCACCTCCTGTTCGGTGCCGATGTAGACGACCGCCGGGGAGACCTTCTGTACGACCTCCACCACGTCGCTGCGGCGCCGGGACAGGTCCGCGTGCGCCGGGAGCGCCAGCACGAGCCCCCACAGCAAGAGCCCCCACCGGATGTGTGCTGCCCTCATGCCTTCCTCCGTACGTCGCCGGGAATTGTCTCCCGGAAGACAGTCTGAATGTCGGGAAGGCCTCAGCCATTCCCTGGGTGTCTGGAAGCGGCGTCCCGCTCTTCATAGACCAGATGGTGCGGCCGTGATCGAACGCACTTTCAGGCAGAACGTCCTTGCCCTGGGCCGATTGCGGCGTTGGGGGAGCAAGGGCAGCCCTGGGAGTCCCGGCGCGGCGTGTTGCTGGCTGCCCGCGGGGGCCTTGGGAGCGGTTGCGCATGAGTCTCGTCCTGGTCGCGGATGACGAACCCGCGGTGCTGGAAGTCCTGAGCCAGGTGATTGAGGACCTGGGGCACGACGTGGTGCGCGCGAGGGATGGCGAGGAGGCCCTGGCGCTCGCGAGAGTCCACCGGCCGCGGCTGGTGGTGACGGACCACATGATGCCGCGCATGAGCGGCATGGAGCTGTGCAGCCGGCTGAAGCAGGAGCCGGGCTTGCGCGAGGTGCCCATCATCCTATTGAGCGCCGTGCTCCAGCAGGGCTCGCCGGATGCGTCCGCGTTCCTCAACAAGCCCTTTGAAATCACCGACTTCGAGGCGCTGGTCCACGACGTGCTGGAGAAGGCCCCCGCCGTGCCCCCGGGGCCCGCCACGCCCGTGGAGGCGCTGAGCCGGTGGGTGGCGCAGTCGCTCCAGGGCCCGCTGGAGGCCGCGAGGGATCAGCTGCGCACGCTTCGGGACCTGCCCCCGCCGGGCAAGAGCGCGGTGGAGGCGCTGAGCGCGCAGCTCCAGTCGCTGGAGCGGATGGGCCGCTACCTCCAGGACGCCGCGCGTCTGAGTTCGGGCAGCGTGACGTTGCGGCCGGTGGAGGGAGACCTGCGCCAGCCCCTGGAGGCCTCCGTCGCGCGGTGCCGCACCACGGGGCCGGGCGTGCCGGTGGAGGTGACGGTGCCCCCGGAGGCGGTGGGCCTGCGCTTCGACCCGGAGCGTCTGGAGCAGGTGTTCGACGTGCTCCTGTCGAACGCGGCAAGGCAGGGCGGGGTGCGCGTGGAATTGAAGGCGTCCCCGGAGCAGGTGCTGGTGCGCGTGAGCGACCCGGGGCCGGGCATCCCCGAAGCGGAGCTGCCCCGGCTGTTCCAGCCCTTCCCGGAGGGCCCCGTGCGGGGCGAAGCGCTGGGGCTCTACGTGGCCTCGGAGCTGGCGAAGCTGCACGGCGGCGCGCTCTCCGCCGAGTCGCGCCCCGGACAGGGCGCGACGTTCAGCGTGTCGCTGCCGCGCGTGGCCTGACGCCTCAGGCCTTCTGCGACTTCAGCATCCAGCCGATCATCTTGTAGAGCAGGCGGGCGCCCACGTTGGCGTCCCACTCGCTGCCTTCCGGGTCGGGGGCCACTTCGGTGAGGTCGAAGCCGACGATGGTTCGGCCCGAGCGCACGACGCCCGCGACGAGCGCGGTGGCCTCCGGGAAGGACAGGCCGCCGGGGACGGGCGTGCCGGTGTTCGGGCACAGCACGGGGTCCAGGCCGTCGATGTCGAAGGACAGGTAGACCTGCTGCGGCAGCTTGTCGACGATTTGCTTCACCTGCTGGTTCCAGGGCAGGCCGTCGAAGCGGTTCTGCTGGAGGACGGCGTCGTAGAAGGCGTGGATGCGGCCGCCGGAGTTCTCGATGTAGCGGTGCTCGTTCTCGCTCATGTCGCGCAGGCCCACCTGGACCAGCGTCTTCACGCCCGGGATGCGCTCGCACACGTTGTAGAAGATGGACGCGTGCGACCAGGTGAAGCCCTCGTACGCGACACGCAGGTCGGCGTGCGCGTCCAGGTGCAGCACGCCCATGCCGGGGTACTTCTCCGCGTGGGCCTGGACGATGCCGAAGGAGATGGCGTGATCGCCACCCACGGCGGCCACGAGCTTGCCCTGCTCAATCCACTGCTTCGCGGTCCGGTAGACGTGGTCGTTGAGCTTCTCGCTGAAGCCGTTCACGTCCTTGGCGGCGGAGAGCAGCTCTTCCTCGCCGGAGTCGATGCCGCCCGCTTCGATGACGAGCAGGGCACGCTCCTTGGCGCGCTCGTTCCACGTGTGCAGTTCGGCGGGGGCCTCCAGCATGGCGATGCCGCGCTCGTAGGGCCGGCCGGTCTCCACGTCGAACAGGTCCACCTGCTTGCTGGCCTCCAGCAGGGCGGCGGGGCCGTCGGACGTGCCGCCGCCGTAGCTGGTGGTGGCCTCGAAGGGCACGGGGATGACGACGACGTGGGCCTCGTCGGGAGAGTGGGGGAGGCCGAAGATGCCGGAGCCCGGCTGCGCGGCGGCGGCGGGGTCGAAGTGGGTAGCCATGGCGGCGCAGGATACGGTTCCGCTCCCGGGGCGCAATGGCTTCGGTGGCGCCTGGCCGCCCTCAGAGAGGAAAGGCCTTCATGAACTTGCGCGCATGCTCCGAGTTGGGCCCCTGGATTCCCAACCGCAGGTAGAGGTCGTACTCCTTCCGCGCCTCCTTCACCCGTCCCAGGTTCTCGTAGGTGTTGGCCAGCGCGAACCGGCACGCACCGCTGTCCGGCTCCGCCTCCACGCAATCGCGGAACGACGAGAGGGCGTCCGTGGGCCGCCCCAGTTCGAGGAAGGCCCTGCCCTTGGAATAGGCCGCGTCCGCCACATCGGAGGAGCGCTTGTGCTGCTCGCCCGAGCGCATGACCCACGTCAGCACCAGCACGCCGAGCAAGGCACCGCCTCCCATGATGAGGCCGTTGCGCCAGTGGTGACTCCAGCGGGGCCTGGCCAGGACTTCAGGCGGCACGGGGGGAGGATTCTCCTCGGGCGCGTCTTGGGGAACCCGGGGCGGGCTTGGGGGAACCAGCTCCGCGGGGAGCACGGGCCACTCGTGCATCGCGGGCGAAGGCGGAGTGGACTCGGCGTCCACGATGGCGCGACTGGCCAGCAGCCGTTCGTCGCGCCAGGTCTGGAGCTGCCGGAGGAAGGGATCCGGAATGGAGACGGGCCGGTGCTGGGTGGCCAGCTGTTCCTGGAAGCACCACGCCATGAACAGCTTGCGGGCATGGGTGGGGAGGCGCGGCGCGTGGGTGCCCAGCCAATCCGACAGGGATTGTTGCAGCGCCTCCGCGCTCCGGTATCGCTCGTCCGAAGAGGGCATGAGGGCCCGCTTCAGGATGGAGAGCAGGTCCTCATCCAGGCCCGGGTTGAGGCTGCGCGCTGGCGTGTGCCGGCCCTCCGTGGCGCGCTGGAAGATCTCCAGCTCATTGCCGGTGATGGGCCGCTCGCCACAGAGCAGTTCGAACAGGACGACGCCCACCGCGTAGACATCCGCGCGAGCGTCCGCGGGCCACTGCTTGAGCTGCTCCGGTGCCAGGTAGGAGTACTTGCCCTTGACGACCCCGACCTCCGTCTCCGGCCGCCCCGCGAGCCGCGCCTTGGCGATGCCGAAGTCGGAGACCTTCACCTCGCCCTCGTAGCTCACGAGGACGTTGTCGGGAGAGATGTCCCGGTGCACGAGACCCAGGGGCTCGCCCTGTTCGTCCGTGCGGGTGTGGGCATGGTGCAGGCCCCGGCACAGCTCGATGACGGTGCTGACCGCGAGCGGCGCGGGCATCCAGGGCAGGCCCCTGGCCTTGAGTTGCTTGAGCACGCGGGACAGCGGCTGGCCGTCCACGAACTCCATGGCCAGGAAGTACTCGCCCTCCACCTGCCCGAAGTCGAAGACCTGGACGATGTTCCCGTGGTTGAGCCCCACGGAGATGCGCGCCTCGTTGAGGAACATCTCGACGAAGGCGGGGTTGTCCGCGTACTCGCCCAGGACGCGCTTGATGACGACGGTCTTGGTGATGCCCGGGCCCGCCGTGTATTTCCCCCGGTAGACCATGGCCATTCCCCCGGCGCCCAGGCGCTCCAGGAGCTCGTAACGGCCAAAGGGGAGAGGCTGCGTCGCGCTCACCCGGGTCAGGGTAGCAAAGGGAGACGAAGGCCGGAAACTCCGGCATCCCCAGCAGTCCAGGTCTCAACGTGACGGAAAGGACACACATGGCAACCCGGAAGAAGACGGTGGCGAAGCGCAAGGGCGGGCTCACGGTGGACGACGTGCGCGAAATGGCGCTGGCGTTGCCTTCGACGGAGGAGCGCCCCTCCTACGGAACGCCCGGGTTCCGGGTGAGCGACAAGCTCTTCGCGCGGGTGCTGGATGACGACTCCATCGTCATCAAGGTGGACTTCGACCACCGCGAGGCCCTGCTGGATTCCAAACCAGACATGTTCAAGGTGACGCCGCACTACCAGGACTGGCCCATGGTCATCGTGCGTCTGAGGACCGTGAATCGGCGCCTGCTGCAGGTCCTGCTCCAGGAGGCCTGGCGCCGCTGCGCCTCCGCCAAGGTGCTCAAGGCGCTGGAGCCCGCCGCGGCTGCTCCCAAGCGAGCGGTGAAGAAGGCTCCCGCCCGCAAGCGAAGCGTGTAGCGGCTTCAGTCCCAGCGAACGACGATCTTGCCCACGGTGCTGTTGCCCGCCATCCGCTCCAGCCCGGAGCGGAGCTCCGTCATGGGTAGCACCGCGTCCACCACGGCCTTCAGCGCGCCGGAGTCGAACAGGGGCAACAGCTGCCGCTCCGCCACCTGCGTGAGCAGCATCTTCTCCTCCGCGGGCCGGCTGCGGAGCACGGTCCCCTTGAGAGTGAGCCGCTTGCGCATCACCGGCCCCAGGTCCAACTCCGCTCGCGCGCCCGCCACCGAGCCCACCTGCATCAGCCGCCCCCGGGGCGCCATGGCCTTCACCGACTCCGGCAGGTAGGCGCCGCCCACCAGGTCCAGGCACACGTCCGCGCCCCGGCCCTCGGTCGCCGCGAGCACCGCGTCCGCGAACACCGGCGGGTTGCTCTCGCACAGCACCGTCTGGCCCACGCCCCACTCGGAGGCCCGCGCCAGTTTCTCCGCGCTCCGTCCCGTGCCCACCACTCGCACGCCCATGGCCCGGCAGATCAGCGCCGCGGCGGAACCCACGCCGCTCGCCACAGCGTGCACCAGCATCGTCTCCCCGGGCCTCAAATCCGCCTGGAGCACCAGCGCGTCGTAAGCTGTGAGATACGCCTCCGGCAGCGCCGCCGCGTCCGCGAAGTCCAACCCGCGAGGCATGCGCAGCACCTCGCGCTCGTGCGTGGTGATCACCTCGCTCCACGCGCCGCCACCCACCAGCCCCATCACCCGGTCGCCCGGCTGGAACTTGCGTGCGCGCGGGCCCACCGCCACCACTTCACCCGCGTACTCCAGGCCCGGCACGTCCTGGGGCACGTCCGGCGGCGGCGGATAGGCACCGCGCACCTGGAGCAGGTCCGCCCGGTTCAGCGCGCTCGCCCGCACCCGCACCTGCACGTCGTAGGGCCCTGGCACCGGCTCCGGCCGCTCGTCGAACGCGAGGACCTCCGGACCGCCCGGCTTCGTGATGCGCACGACCTTCATGACCTGCCCCCTTCCGCGAGAAGACCCACCACCGTTACAACAACAACCGCGTCACCAATCCGAAGTACGCCAGCAGCGTCACGTTGTCGGACACCGCCAGCACCAGCGGCGCCGACGCCAGGTGCGGATCCACCTTCAACCGCTTGAAGACGAACGGCAGCACGCCGCCCAGGCACGACGCCAGCGTGGCGGACACCGTCACCGCCACGAACAACGCCAGGGGAAAGCCGAACCCCGGCGAATAGAAGCGCCCCAGCAGCGCCACCACCGCCGCCGCCATCAGCCCGGCCAGGCTCGCGGCCAGCACCTCGCGCGTCACCACCTTCCGGTCCACCTCTCCGTGCGTGACCATCGACACCGAGACCGCCGTCGTCTGCACGCCCAGGCTCTCCGACAGCACCAGCACCATGGGGATGAAGGCGCTCACCACCACCAGCTCCGCCACCGTGTGCTCGAACAGGCGCGTCGTCGTGGCCGCCAGGAACCCGCCGGCGATGTTCACGAGCAGCCATGGGAAGCGCTTGAGCGCCATGCGCCCCGGCTGCGTCTCGCTCGCCTCGCCCTTGGGCAGGCCCACGAAGCGGTAGACCTGGTCGCGCACGCGGCCCTCCACCTCGTCGAAGAGCGTGTCGGAGAACGCGTCCACGAACTGGTTCATCTCCACCACACCCACGATGCGCCCTTCCGCGTCCACCACCGGGAAGGCCAGGAAGCGGTAGGTGACGAAGAAGTCCTCCACCACCGCGTCGGAGGCGTCCACCGGCAGCTTCACCACCCGCGTGAACATCAGCGACGCGATGCGGTCGTCGGGAGCCGCGCGGATCAGCTTGCGGATGGGCACTACGCCCACCAACCGGCCGTCCGGGTCGCACGCGTAGCAGTAGAAGATCTCCCCCGTGCCAGGGTGGGCGCGCAGCTTCTCCATCGCCTGGGCGACCGTGTCCTCCACGCCCACCGCGGTGAAGTCCCGGGACAGCCGGTCGCCCTGCAACAGCGTGTGAGCGGTCTCCGGAGGCATCTGCACGAGTCGGGGCACGAAACGTCCTGGCCCGCCGGAGCGTCAAGGCTTATCTAGGACTCCATCCGCCATGCCACTCACGCCGTGTCCCATCTGTCAGAAGCCGGTGCCTCCGCGGCCGGAGAACACCTCCCATCCCTTCTGCTCCCGCCGCTGCCGCGCCGTCGACCTGGGCCGCTGGCTGGGTGAGGAGTACCGCGTGCCCGACCGTCAGGCCGAGCAGCAGGAGGACGAGCTCCCCTCCGACGGAGAGCCGCGCCGCCACGACGCCTGAGCCGTTGCGGCCGTCCAGCGCTGGAAGGCTCCCGGACTGCTTGAACGACAGGGCAGGGGAGCGTGCCACCGGAAGGCCCGCGTCCGTGCGCCCCGGAGGGCAGGGGATGGGCGTGCCGCTGGAGTCGCGGGGAGAGTGACGCTATACCCGCTTGCCGTGAAACGCGCCGTCAACCTCATCGCCAGCCTGCTCGTCACAGTTGCCTTCATGTGGTGGGCCTTCCGGGACACGGACGTGTCCACGCAGGTCGCTAGCCTCAAGGCGGCCAACTACGCGTGGATCCTGCCGTATTGCGTGTGTCTCACCTTCGTCCACGTGTTCCGCACGTTGCGTTGGGGGGCGCTGCTTTCCGGCCTGGAGCGCATCCCGTTCCGCAAGCTGAACGAAGCGTCCGGCATCGGCTTCATGATGCTGCTGGTGCTGCCGTTCCGGCTGGGTGAGTTCGCGCGGCCCTTCCTCATCGCCCAGCGCAGCTCCATCCGCCGCAGCGCGGCCATGACATCCGTGGTGCTGGAGCGCATCGTGGACGGCCTCTTCGTGGCGGCGATGTTCCGCGTGTTGCTCTTCTTCGTCCCGACGGAGACCCCCGAGGTCCGGTACGTGAAGCTGGGCGCGTGGCTGATGTTCGCCGTGTTCGGCGGCGGCTTGATGTTCCTCCTGCTGGGCCTCTGGCAGCAGGAGCGCACGGTGCGGCTGGTGCGCGCCACCGTGGGCCGCTTCTCGCCGGGCGTCGCGGACAAGGTGGCGGACGTCGTGGACACCTTCGTGGGGGCCATGCGCCAGCTCCCCGACCGCA
The DNA here is from genome assembly GCF_003668935.1 of Corallococcus sp. AB032C. NCBI lineage: Bacteria > Pseudomonadati > Myxococcota > Myxococcia > Myxococcales > Myxococcaceae > Corallococcus > Corallococcus sp. AB032C. Next base: position 18,704 of record NZ_RAWP01000134.1, read on the forward strand.
AGCACATCGTCCTTTTCTTCCTCTACACGTTCGCCTACTGGGGCATGAACGGCCTGGGCATGGCGCTGCTCGCGCGCGCCTTCGACTGCTCCGGCGCCGCGGCGGGCACTGCCTGCGAGCCCATGAACCTGTCGCTGTTCCAGTCCTACATCGTGATGTGCGTGCTGGTGGTGGGCGTGATGATCCCCGCCGCGCCCGGGATGATGGGCACCTTCCAGGCCGCCACCAAGGTGGGCCTGGGGCTGTTCATGCCCGCCGCGATGGTGAACGCGCACGGGCTCGCCTACGCGAACGTGCTGTGGCTGTGCCAGACGTTCCAGCAGATCGGCTTCGGCCTCATCCTGCTGTCCATCAGCCACATGTCCTTCCGTGAGCTGGCGGGGAAGATGAAGAAGGACGACGACACCGCGGCCACCCGCTCGTCGGCGGCCTGAGGCCTCTTCGCCGCTACGGGGCGGGCTGGGTGGCCTGCCCTCCGTCGGTAGCTGGCGGGGACGCGGGAGGCACCTGCTGGGCGCGCACGCTGTTCTTCACCTGTTCGGTGACGGCGGCGGGATCCACGGTGCCCTTGAACGTGCCGAAGGGCGTCTCCAGGCGCTGCTCTCGTTTGCCGTCGGTGCCCGGCGGCCCGCACCAGGCCTTGGTGGCGTCCTCCAGCGAGGCCACGGGCGTGCGCACCGCGGTGCGCGTCTCCGTGGTGGACTTGGCCACGAGCACGTGCTCGCGCATCAGCACGCAGTGGTCCTCGTCGAAGTACCAGGCCGCCGAGCCGTCCGCGAACTCCTGCGCCCGCGCCGGTCCCCTGCCCATGGTGTCCGCCACCTGGGCGGACGTCATGCCGGGGTAGAGCTTCTCGAAGCCGGGGGCGGCGCAGCCAGTGGCGGCCAGCGCGAGCATTGCGGACAGCAGGGAGGGACGCATCAGGGGGCGCGGCTCCTGGAAGGAGAGGCGACAGACCCTAGCGTGTTCCTCCCGGACCGCTCCAGGTGGGGCCTGGAGGCGATGACGGGAGGATTACAGCTCCTGCTCCAGCCAGCGCCACAGCCGCTCACTCAGCAGGCGGGCACGGCGGCGGAGCAGGGGGCCGCTCACGACTCGCCTTCCGTCTTGGCGGGGATGCGGCCGTACTTGGACAGCAGGTCCTCCACGGCCTCACGCAGGTACTCGCTCTGGTGGATGCGGGTGCGGCGCGCCAGCTCGCGCAGCTTGTGCACCTGCTCCTCGGGAACGAGGACGTGGGTGGAGACGATGTCGGCCTCGGGGCTTCGGACCTCACCGGGTTCCACCACGGACGGGGACGACGGAGCGTCGGGGCTCAGCGGGCTGGCGCTTCCATCCTGCATCGGGCTTCCTCCAGGAATGCTGCTACAGGCCGCTACCGACCTGGCCTGGGCATTAGGGGGTCGGCCTCTCGTGCCGTCAAAAAAAGGAACACGCGGCGCGCTGGGTTGACTTGGCACCCGGTGCGCTGTTACTCGCGCATTCACGTAAGGGGAGTAGTTCCCGCCCGGCAGACAGGGGCGGAGGGGCGCTCGACACACTGGCTGGTGACAGCCCGGGCCCCCATCTCGTGAAGCGCGCGAGACGAACGAGACCTTCGGACAGGGATAACGCTCCCTGGCCGAGGTCCGTCGTGCGCGCTCCTCCCTGAAGCGCTCCACCCCACGACATCCTCCGCGCCAGGAACTGGGATGGGGTGCCATCGTGTCGTTGGAAGCAATCGTCGGTTCATTCGTGCTCGTCGCCGCCAGTGAGATGGGGGACAAGACCCAGCTGTTGGCGTTCTCGCTGGCGTCCAGGTTCCGCAAGCCGTGGGTGGTGCTGGGCGGCATCTTCGTGGCCACGGTGGCCAACCACGCGCTGGCGTCATCGGTGGGCACATGGGTGTCCACGCACGTCCCCGCGCGGGTGATGGCGCTGGTCCTGGCGGTGTTGTTCCTGGGCTTCGGCCTGTGGACGCTCAAGCCCGACACGCTGGATGAAGACGGCGGGAAGCCCCCACGCTTCGGCGCCTTCCTCACCACGGTGGCGCTCTTCTTCATGGCGGAGATGGGGGACAAGACGCAGCTGGCCACCATGGCGGTGGCCGCGCGCTACCAGGCCCCGGTGCTGGTGACGCTGGGGACGACGGCGGGGATGCTGGTGTCGGACGGCCTCGCGGTGTTCCTGGGCGATCGGTTGTCCGGGCGGGTGAACATGAAGTACGTGCGGTGGGTGACCGCCGCGCTCTTCTTCCTCTTCGGCCTCGTGTCGCTCTGGACGGCCTGGCGCGGCTGAGGCTTCGCGAAGGGCCCCGGCGTGCAGGGACGCCGGGGCTTCGCGGTGAGGACTACTTCAGGCTCGCCGTGTCGATGACGAAGCGGTAGCGCACGTCGTTCTTGAGCATGCGCTCGTAGGCCTCGTTGATCTTCTGGATGGGGATGACCTCCACGTCGGAGGCGACCTGGTGCTTCGCGCAGAAGTCGAGCATCTCCTGCGTCTCACGGATGCCGCCAATCATCGAGCCGCCCAGCTTGAGCCGGCGGGGGATGAGCGAGAAGGCCGCCAGCGGCGTGGGAGTCTCCGGCGCGCCGACGATGATCATCGTGCCGTCCGTCTTCAGCAGGCTCAGGTAGGCGTTGTAGTCATGCTGCGCGGAGACGGTGTCCAGGATGAAGTCGAAGGACCGCCGCAGCTTCTTGAACGTCGCCTTGTCGGACGTGGCCTCGAAGTGCGTGGCGCCCAGGGCGAGCGCGTCGTCGCGCTTGGACGGCGAGGTGCTCAGCACCGTCACCTCCGCGCCCATCGCCTTGGCCAGCTTCACGGCCATGTGGCCCAGGCCGCCCAGGCCCACGACGGCCAGCGTGCTGCCGGCCTTCACGCCGTAATAGCGCAGCGGCGAGTACGTGGTGATGCCCGCGCACAGGAGCGGCGCGGCGCGGTCCAGGGGAATGCCCTCCGGGATGCGCACCACGTACTTCGCGTCCACGGTGATGCGCGTGGAGTAGCCGCCGTAGGTGGGCTGGCCGTCGTATTCACGGCCGTTGTAGGTGTTCACCGCGCCGCGGTCGCAGTACTGCTCGTCGCCCGCGAGGCACTGGGGGCACTCGCGGCACGAGTCCACGAAGCAGCCCACACCCACGGCGTCACCCACCTTGAACGTGGTGACGGCGCTGCCCACCTGGGACACCTTGCCGACGATTTCGTGGCCCGGGACCATGGGGAAGAGGGCGCCGCCCCACTCGTCGCGAGCCTGGTGGATGTCGGAGTGGCACACGCCGCAGTACTGGATGTCGATGAGGACGTCCTGGGGGCGCGGCTCGCGGCGCTCCATGGTGAAGGGGCCGAGCGCGGCCTTCGCGCTGGGTGCGGCATAGGCAGGGGTCGAGGGCAAGGAAGGCTCCTGATGGGAAACGAAGGAGGGGCGGCAATGTAGCGACGCCGGGGCCACCGTGCCGGGTGAATGTCAGGACAAGTGGACCTGCCCGGGGGGCATCCAGGAGACTCCGCGCCCATGAGCCAGGAACGTCTGCAGCAATCCCTGTCCGCGGGTCCCCATCACCTCCTCTCCCGCCTGGTCGGCACGTGGGAGGGCGTCGCGCGCACGTGGTTCCAGCCCGACAAGGTGGAGGATGAGTCGCCCATCTCCGGCACCTTCCGGAGCGTGCTCGACGGCCGCTTCGTGGTGTATGAGTACACGTCCTCCTTCGGGGGCAAGCCGCTGTCCGGCATGGCGACGCTGGGCCATCACCTGGACGGGAAGCAGTTCACCATGTCGTGGGTGGACACCTTCCACGTCGGCACGGACATCATGGGCCTGCAGGGAGAGGCCGGGGTGAGCGACCGCTTCTCCGTCACGGGCAGCTACTCCACCGGTGAGCAGTCGCCCCGCTGGGGCTGGCGCGTGGACATCGAGTTGACCGGTCCGGATGCGCTGGTCATCACGCACTTCAACATCGAGCCGGGTGAAGCACCGCAGAAAGCCATTGAACTTCAGTACAAGCGCCGGAGCTGAAGGGCGCCCGGGGTGTCTGGGATGGGCCGGGCGGCTGATGTATCAATGCCCGGCGCCGCGCGCTTTCCGCCGGTGCTCACCCAGAGCTGAAGCATCCCCTCATCTGAATCAGATAAGTCCGAAGGCCTCTCGGAAGACAGCGTGCTCGCGGACGAGTTGCCCGAATCGCTCCACCAACGGGCGGAGTCGTTCATCGCTCATGCGCGGCATGGC
>NZ_RAWP01000135.1:0-22684 GCF_003668935.1 Corallococcus sp. AB032C
GTAGGCGGAGCTGTTCCCCCTGTGGCAGGGCTCGCTTCTCCTTCTGGTTCTTGCGCACACAAGGCCGAACGGAGCGGGTTCCTGCCGCTTCCCCACCCGTCCAGCGCCTGCCTACCCTCCGGGCCGAGCGGGAATCACGCCTCGCCGTTTAGAAGCTCGTGAAATCAATCTGCAGGACGGGTGTGTCCGCTTCGATGTCGCGCCGGAACCGCCCCCACCGGTCGAGCGTGCTCTCGTCGAGCACGGCCGGGTCGCGATACTGGTGGAACAGCGCGTAATTCATCGAGCGCTGGAGCGCGAGCAGGTCCGGCACGGCCGCGAGCCACTCGCGCTCCATCCGTCGGAGCTCCCGATACCCTTCGAGGAACGGCCCCAGGAACGCAGTGGCCGCTTCGTCGCGCGCCTCTCGAGCCTCGCCTCGCGCGATGTAGAAGAGGAGTACCGCGATGTCCTTGACGAACCACGCGTACTCGCAGTTGTCGAAGTCGAACGCGGTGATCTTCCCTTCGGCGAAGCAGAAGTTGTGCATGTGGAGATCGGCGTGGATCAGCCCGTAGCTCTCCGGTGTTCGCGGTAGCTGGTTCAATCGCGCGATGATCGCCGCGGTGCGCTCGCGAACGAGCTTCTCCTCGGGAGGCGCGAACCGGTCGATGTCGACCACGTCGTACTCATGCCATTCCTGGCGCTTGAGTCTGGGGCTCGAAGGCGCGTAGGTCTGGGCGCGGTTGTGGAGCCGCGCGAACAGCCGGCCCAGGTCGCGGAACAGGGGGGGCTTCCAGTAGCGCTCCTTGAGCGGAGGCGCGTCGTCGAAGACGATGCCCGGCGCGCGCTCGAACGCGGTGGCGACGAAGTAGCTGCCGGGCTCCCGATCTTCGATCCGCTCCACGAACTGCCCCGAATCGGAGAGGACCGGCGAGGCGATGGGAATGCGCGCGGCGGCCAGATAGCGAACGAACTCGACCTCACCCAGCGTGTAGTCGATCGTTCGCCGCGTACTGTGCGAGATGCGCAAGATCAGGCCCTCGCCGTCGTCGTTCTCCGCCTCGTAGACGAAGTTCTCGAAGGCCGTGAGCTCGGTGAGCTGCTCGGGCGACAGGCCATACCGGCGCGCAGCCTCATCGCGAATCGGTTCGTGGAAGCGGCGGACGAGCTCTGGATGCATCGAATCCTCTAGTCCTTCAACGTGAGGCTGCTCTCACCGTAGCCCAGCACGGTCGAGGCAGAGTCGCTGGTGACCAAGACGCCCAGGCCGCGCGCGAGGGTCTCCGCCAACGGGGGGCCATTGCGCGGCCGCGTGAACACAGCCAGGTCCGTGCCGGTCAGGGGGTGATCCGGGCGCCGGAGCCGCTGGTTCAGCATCGCTTGCTCGCGCTCGACGACGCGCAGGCACCGGCGCTCGAGGGCGAACGCGCTGGCAGCGACGCCAGCGAGCTCACCGCAGAGGGGCTCCGCCACGACCTTGTCTCCCGGCAGCCCATGCGCGAAGAGCTCGGCCAGTCGCCGCTGGCTCGTGGCCTGCTCGGCGGGATCCAGCTTCGCCAGCTCGTCCAGCGAGGTGCCCTGTGGCGTGCCGGGGAACGCCTCGCCGATGCGCGCGAACAACCAGCGGCTGAGCTTGATCTCGCGCTGGTATGTCTCGGCGAGCGGGAAATCGTCCCGGAGCAGCGGGTAATGCGCGACATCGATGGGCGCTTCCACGCACTCTTGCAGCGCGGTGCGCGGGAGGTGTCCGGCGAACGCCGCCCGGAGCCGTTCGTGGAGCAGCCCCTGGGTCGCGCCGAGGAAGCGGACCACCGATTCGACGCGCTGCCCGAGCAGGCCGTAATCGATCGCGGCGTCGAGATCGCCGAGGCGCGCTGCGATGTCGGGCTGGGCCTCGATGGGTGCCGGGGCCGAGCCGGTCAACACCTGCAGATACTCGTTGATCAGCGCCGGCGGCCCGGCGCACACGCCGTGCGGACCATGGAAGACCGCGTGACGCTCGGCATAGTCCACGATCGTTTGCGCGGTGACGGGCTGCTCGGGGGCTTCGCGCACCAGGTCGTTGGTGACCAGGCGAACTCCGTCGATCAGCCGGAACATGGCCGCGAGCCCGCTGTCGAGCTCTCCGTTCGGCACCGGATGGGTGCCCCGCACCAGCACGTACCCGACCGACGCAAGCGTGCAGACGACCATCATGTGGAGCTCGCCCGCGGTGAGCACGCCCGGGGTCCGGGGCGGCATGCGCGCGAGGAAGGCCTTGCGGAACTGCTCGGTCAACGAGAGCAGGTCCGGCCACTGACGCGCCATGGCCTTCATCGCGGTCACGTTCATCGGGAGTTCGTTCTGGTACCGGCTCCCGGCGTATTGGCACTGCTTGCGCACGGTTGGGAGATCGAGGAACAAGGTGCGCGGTGCGACGTTGTTCTCGCCCACTTGCCGGCCGTCACCGTCGAGCGCCGGATGCGCCACGCGGTAGACCGGCACGACCACCTCGAGGTTCGAGAGCTCGAACGCCCGTCCGAACGCCTGTTCGGTCAGAAAGGGACAACGATTGTCGCGGGCGCTGAACGTGAGCGGCTCACGCCCGGCTGGCACCTCACCCAACCGCTCAGGGAAGGACACCGCGGTGCGGCCCGTGGGCGCATCCGAGACCCGCCTCAACACCCGCTGTTCGATCAATGCTTCGAGCAGGTCCCGGATCTTGTCCCAGGAATGGGGCGCGCCGTCCGACCACGCCATGGCGTCGGAGGCTTGAAATTGCTCGACCTGGAGCAGCTTCTCGCCCAGGGGCGCGATGTCCGGCTCGTCGAAGATGAGCTCCACCTCGCCATAGAAGAGGTGCAGGACCTGCTGGCCATTCCCTGCGTCGAGCCGGTCGTGCGTGAGCCGCTTTCGATTGGGAATGTAGAGCATCTCATCCGCTTGCAGCTGTGCCATGGCTTCTCACTCCCGCTCCAGTGTGACGTCGCGCGACCAGGTGCCGCCGAGCGAGCGATAGACCTCGACGCGATGGTTGAGCAGCAGCCGTTGCGCTTGCAGACTTGCGCGCTCGAGCCCGACCAGATTCGTCAGGGCGGCGAGCACCGTCAGATAGTCCGATTGCCCCTGCTCGAAGATCCGCCTCGCCTCGTCCAGGAGTTGCCGCCCGAGCTGGACCTGCGCACGCAGGCTGCGCAGGCTCGTCGCCTCGTTCTCCTCCTGGACCACGGCATCCTGCACCCGTCCGATCGCGGTGTGCAGCGCGAGCTGGTATTGGACATGGCGACGCTGGAGCTGGATCGGCAGTCGCAAGTACTCGGTGACTCGCCTTCCATCGAACAGGGCCCAGGTCAGGCCCACCCCGACGACGGACTCGCCCAGGACCGGCTCCGAGAGGCCGTACTTCGAAGCGCCCACGTTGCCCACCAGTTGGATCGTCGGAAGCCAGCTCGCCAGGTTCGCGTTGATGCGGTGCTCGACCTCGGCGACGCGCAGCTCCGCGAGCCGCATCTCGGGCGTGTTCGCGTTCAGGTCGCCCGGCGTTCCGAGTTTCGGAGGGGGCGGGAGATCGGGAAGCTGTCGATCGAGTGGAATGACGTCGTCGGCGGGGCTGGGTACCCGGCCCAGCAGCGCCTTCAGCTCCGAATTCAAGAGCGCGTTCCGGGTGGCGATCAGCGGCACCTGCGATTCGAGGTTCAACAGCAGCTGCTCCTGCTGCAGCACCACGAGCCGGGGCGTGAGGTGCTGCTCGAACCGCGCTCGAATCAGCTGGAGCAGCTCCTTGTTGTAGTCGATCTGCCGCAGCGTGAGGTCCCGGAGCGCGCGGGCCTCGAGGATGTCGAACCAGATCTGGGTGATCCGCACCGCGAGGTCCTGGACGCGGCCCTCGGTGAGCTGCCGCTGCTGCTCGGCGAAGTTCAATCCCGCGCGCCGCTGCGCATCGAGGGCTCCAAACAGGTCGACCTGGTAGGCCACGCCGACACCGACGGTGGCGACGCTGTACTCGGTCCGGGTTGGCGGCGCGGGCGGAACGTTGGCGACGACATGACTCAGCCCCGCCGGGTTCAGGATGCCGACCTGGAGCGGGTACCACCAACCTTGCGGCACGGCGGGGTCGAGCTGGTTCTCGTAGATCAGCTCCCGCGCGTCGCGCAGGGCCAGGTTGTCGCCGAAGCACTCCTGGATGGCCGTGTCGAGAGCCGGATCGGCGAACGCCGTCCACCAGACTGCGTCCTGGGTGACGGGCTCGGCTGGTTGCGCGGGCACGCCGTCCTCCGACGGCCGAGGGCTTGGAACCCCGCCCTCGGGTGCGCTGGACGGTTGGGGCGGCTCGGTGCGCGGATCGACGGCGGTCGAGTAGCTGCTCGGCGCCAGAGGCGGTTCGACGACGACGGGACGGATCAGCTCGCAACCGGAGCAGAGCGTCGCGAGGAGGGCGAGCGTGAATCGAAGTCTCATGGGTGGCTGACGACCACGAGGGCTTTCGCGTGGTTGAGGACGCAGCGCTGCGCGACCCGCATGGTCTCGGGATCGAGGGAGGCGAAGCTCTCATCGAGGATGACCAGCTCGACCCCCTGCAGCAGCGTGCGCGCGATGTAGAGCCGGCTCTTCTCGCCGTGCGAGAGTTGCCAGCCGGTCTCGCCGATCATCTCCTCGAGGCCGGCGGGCATCTTGGCGATCAGCTCGTCCAGCCCGAGCTCCTTGCACAGCGCGGCGGCCTTGGTCCGCAGCTCGGGCGAGGTCGGCCACTCGCGCCCGAGCAGGAGATTGTACGCGAAGCTGCCGGACAGGACGTGGTTCTCGTGGAACTGCGGCGCGGCGGTGATGCGCTTGCGCCAGCCCGAGGAGCCGAACGTCGCGCGGTCCAACGCGTGCAGCAGCATCACACCGCCCTGCGGCGTCCTCAGGCCCGTCAACAGCGACACCAGCGTCGACTTGCCACCGCCCGAGGGGCCCTCCAGCAGGATGCGGTCGCCCTGCGCGATCTGGAACGAGCAGTTCTCGAGCACCGGCCGGGTGCGCGCGTCGTGCCGGAAGGTCACGCCCCGTGCCTCGATGAGGGTTCCGCCGGCGGCGTCGGTGGGCTTGCCTCCCTCCATTTCGAGAGGGACTTTCGATTCGAGCTCGGGGCGGCCCACCGCGAGCAACAAGTCGCGGATCTGCTCGAACGACACCGCCGCCTGGGAGACCTGCTGGAAGTAGACGGCGACCTCGTCGAAGGCTCGCAGCGCGAGCAAGATGCCGCCCACGGACACCGCCAGCGCGCTGGGATTGGCCGTACCGCTGCTGAACGCCGGCAGCAAGGTCAGCAGGGCGAGCACCAACCAGCCGTCGCGCAGGAGCGCGGTCAGCTGCATGGTCCGGCGATCCATGACCTTCGAGATCTCGGAGTAGGAGCTCAAGCGGACGTCTTCGCCATCATGCCAGCGCTCGAGTGGAAGCTGCGCCAGCCGCGTTCGATGGCCGAGCATGCGCTCGAGCAGGTCGTGGGTGATCTCGACGCGCGCGCTCGACCACGCCCGCTGGACGCCGTAGTGGCGGCGCGCGAGGACGAACGCGACCACGACCCACAGGACGAGCACCATCGCCTGGGGCCACCCTCCCGCCCCGAGCACGAGGATGACGCCCGCCAGGATCAAGTCGACGAGCGACAACACCGCGAGCAGGGCGCCGCCGACCGCGAGCTGCTCGACGACCTCGGCCTCGGCGACGCGGCCGAAATGGCGGCCGATGCCGTCGAGCCGCACCTCGTCGGGGGTCAGCTTGAGGGTTCCCGCGAGGAGCTGCTGCTTCAGCAGCGTTCCGAGCCGGATCGAGAACACGCCCTGCCACCACACCTCGAGCATGCGCAGCGGAATCGCGCACGCGATCACGGCGATCCACCCCAGGAACCAGCCGGTCTCGAGGTGGGCCTGGAGCGCGGCGCGACCGAGCAACCAGAACGAGCCAGCCAGCACCAGCGAGAGGAGCGTGTGGCTCACGAGGATGCCGGCGGCGAGCGACGGGATGTCGCCGAGCAGCGTCCGCCGGCTCGCGGTGCGCCTGGGGCGCATGATCCAGCCGGTGCGCAGCTGCGCCTGGCCGAGCCGCTGCAGCAGCATCTTTGAGCGGGCGTGCTCGCGCGCACGGGGCGACATCTCCACGCCGCCGAGCAGCTGGTCCACCTCGGCGACGGTGGCTTCCTGCTCTTCGCGCAGGAGCGCGAGCGCGCTCTTCGTCTGGACCGAAACCGCCGTGGCGTCGCGCGCGAGCAGGCGCAGCTTCCCGCGCCGCGTCCCCAGCAGCACCAGATAGGACGGGACGCCGTCTCGCCGGACCTGGAGGATGCAGGGCGCGGCGCGTTCGAGGACGTCGGGCAGCTCGTGGTAGAGCGGCGTAATCGGCTCGAGCTCCACGCCGAGTCGATCTCCGAGCGCGAACATCCAGACCCGGCTCGGCTCGACGGCCGCCGTGGGCGGAGCGATCTCGCCCGCGGCCCTGCCATAGCCTTGCCTCTGCGCCAGCTGCTCCAGCGCGTCGGGCAGTCGCTCGACCGGCCACAACAGGTCGGAGTGCGAGCGCGTCATCCCGCCAGCTCCAACTTGCCTGCGACGGGCTCCGCGACCGGCGTCTCCACCGGCTTCGGCGCCGGCCTCTCCACCAGCTGGCCGCCCGAAAGCCACCAATGGCGCCAGCTCCCACCGCCCCAGAGCAGCGTGCGATTCTCCTGGTCGGCGCGAAGGAGCACTGCGTACCGCGACTCTTTGTTCGCGAGCAGCTCCTTCGGCGGCCCGTTCTCGAGGATCCGACCGTTCTCGATCACGAGCACGCGATCGAACTCCTGGGTGTGCTCGACGTCGTGGGTGACACAGAGGAGCGTGATGTCCGCCCAGAGCCGCCGGGACTCGGCGAGGAGCCGCGCGCGCCGGTCGCGATCGAGACCGCGAAAGGGCTCGTCGAGGATGGCCAGGCGCACGCCGGAGCGAAGCATCGCGCGCGCCAGGCGCACGCGCTGACCCTGGCCGCCCGAGACCAGCCCTCCGCCTTCGCCCAACGACGTCTGCAGCCCGTCTGGAAGCGCCTCGAGGATGTCGAGCATCTCTGCGCCCTTGAGCGCCCCCGACAGTGACCAGCCGTGCGCGCCGTCGTTGCCATACCGGAGGTTGTCGATGAGGCTCTGGTTCCAGAGACTGATCGCCGGATCCACCCAGGCCGTGGTGCGCCGCAGCCGCTCGACAGCGGCCTGATCGAGCACCTGCCCGTCGATCTTGATCTCGCCGCGCGCCGGCCGGAGCCAGCCGAGCAAAAGGCCGACCAGCGTCGACTTGCCTGCTCCAGAGACACCGACCACGGCCACGTGCTCGCCGGGGGCGATGTTCAAGGAAACCTTGTCGAGGATGGTGTGACCGCCGCCTTTCACGCGGACCTTCTCCATCGCGATCGAAACGCCGCTCGCGGCGTCCGCGGGCGCGACAGGCTCCTGCACTGGCGCCTCGGGCCGGGCCGGCGGATCCTTGATGTCGCCGATGATGTCGAGGAGCCGGCGAACCCGGTTCATCGCATTCGGGAACGCGCGGCTCAGCACCATCAGCCGCTGGCCGAGGATGGGGAAGCGCAGCGCCCAATAGACGACCAACAACACCAGCGAAGCCCGATCAGTGCCCGCGAGGTACGAATAGACAAGCAGCATGACGAGGCCGTAGCTCACCAGCATCAGCCCGCCTTCGAACCCGACCGACAGCGTCTGGAGCCAATAGCGCGCCTTGGTCCAGCTGACGAGCAAGGTCTCCTGCGCGCGGCGCAGCGACCGCTCGGCGCCGTGGATCCGGATCGGAGTGAGCCCGACGAGCGCATTCAGGGTGAATCCGCTGAGCGCGCCTGCGTGCATCTGCACGCGCAGGTCGGGCTCGAAGAGCAGCTTCTGCGCGACCAGGGGCACGAGCAGCGTGACCGCCGCGAGCGCGAGCACGATGTGCCATGCGTGCGGTGCGGCCCAGATGAGCGCGGCAGTGATGCTCGCGACTTCGAGAGACAGGACCAAGGCCTGCGCGAGCAGGGCCGGCAGCGACCGCATCGCCTGGATGTTGTGCGTGCGAGACGCCATGTCGGAGGCGAGCCGGCTCTGGAAATAGCGGTCCTCCATCTCGGGGAGCTTCTCGAAATACGCCTTCCGCAGCCGCACCTCGAGCCGGCGGCCGATGCCGAGCAATCCCAATGAAACGGGGATTTGGATGAGCATGAAGCAGAGCGCGACGCCCGCGAGAACGGCCATCCCCGTCGCACGCTGCGCGAACGTGCCGAGGTCGCGCCCCAGGTCGAGCACGCCACGGAGCATCAGCGCTTGCAGGATCCGCCCGAAGGTGGCGAACACCAGTCCCACCGCAATCAGGCCCGGAACGACCCACGAATCCTCGCCTCGCAGGCGGAGCAGCGTTCGCGCCGGGCTCACCTGCCTGGCGACGAGCTCCGTCGCCAGGTCGCTCGCGAGCACGGCTCTCGGCGCGTCTTCGCCCGCGCGCGAAGCCTCGCGCCAACCGCGAACCCGCATCAGCACCGCCCCTGTCATCGACAGCTCGCCCTCCACCTCGGGGTTGGGGCGAACGGACCAATAGACAGCGGGAATGGGCACTTCGCCGGAATCGTCCTTCGCAATCATGGATTGCAGCAGACCCGCCGCCGTCCGGCCTCGCCGGACGGCGCCCGCGCGGATCATCGCTTCGGACGCCCGGCACGCGGCGTCGAGCCTGGCGATCGACAGATACCCGGGGTCCTCGAGCGCCCGGGCAACCAGCGCCCGCGCCTGCGTCGCACCCAGGTCCAGCAGGCGGCGCTCGATTGTCGCGACCGCCTCCTCGGACCCGGCCCATTCGCGCCAGCCGGTCGCCGGAACGGACGTGGTGTGCTGGTACAGGTGGCTCTGCAGCGTCGAAATCCGGGTCCAGTGACGGCCCGCCGCCGGGTCCATGACCTGGATGAACGGGCCGACGCGATTCCACAGCACCACGAAGTGCGGCCGTCCTCCCGCGCTGAGCGTGACGATGATGGCGGGAAGCGCCTTGGCTTCGGGGACCACCACGTGATCGAGCGGAAGCATCACCTGCTCGGAGTCGAGCCCGAGCTGGTTCGCGACTTCATCCAAGGTGACGATCGAGGTGCCATCGACGTCCGTCTGACACACTTCGCGAAGGACGCGATAGTTGAGCTCGGCGCCCATCCCCGCGAACAGGCTCTTGAGTGAAGCGGGGCCGCAATCCGTCGCCGAGATCTGGATCACCTCGGGAATGATCGAGCGCCGGCGCCTGGGAGGAGTCATGGTCAGCGGGCCTCGGCTTCGGGCCGAAACACGGTCGTGGGCTGTTCTTCAGGCTGCGGATTCCATTCGCCGACCGCCCGCATCAGCAGCGCGACAGGCGACGCCCGCGCGACCTCGACCTCCACCGTCAGGGTCATGCCGTGGCGCAGCTGGATGCGCGGATCGCCCGGCGGTGCGAACTTGAGCTCGACGCGCACCGTACCGGGGATGGCCTCGGGCGTGGCGGTCTGGCCGGGCTCGGTCCCGACGGCCGTCACCCTGGCGGGGACCGTCCCGTAGATGGTCACCGGGTAGCCGTCGAGCTTGAGGCGCGCCGTTTGACCGGGCTGGATCAATCCGACGACCTCCTTCGGGAAGCGGGCGCGCACCCGCACCTCGGCATCGCTCGCGACGATGGTGCCGACCCGCTGCCCGTCGGCGATGAACGCTCCCGCGCCGAGCTCCGCCACGTCGACCAGGTGGCCCGTGGCCGGCGCCCGATACAGCTTCCGCTCGATCTGGTACTCAAGGCGGTCGATGGTGCCCTGGAGCTCCCGGATCCGCCCCTCGGCGCCCAGCTCCTCGCGCTCGAGTGCCAGCAGCTGCGCGGCGAGGGCTTGACGGCGCACGTTCTGCTCGTGCCGCAGTCGGGTGAGCGCCAGGCCCTGCGCCGTCTGCGCGAAGCGGAGCGCGTCGACATCGGTCGTGCGCTCGAGCTTCTCCATCTCCGAGACCGAGCCCGTCGGGCTCTTGAGGGCCAGCTGCTCGCGTTCCACCGCGAGCCGGTGCCTGGGCGCGAGCTCCTGCTCCCTCCCCAGCGCCTCCTTGACCGCGACCTCGTCCACCCGTGCCGTCAAAGCCGCCTCTTCGCGCTTGTTGGCGATCTGCTGGCGGATGATGGCGAGCTCCTTCTCGGTCGCGGAGAGCGTCGCCTTACTCCGCTCGAGCTCGAGGCGCTCGACCCGTGCGTCGAACTCGATGAGAAGGTCGCCTTCCTTGACCTCCTGGTCGAGTTTGAGCAGCGAGAGCACGACCCTGCCCGCGCTGGGCGGCTCGATGCGATGGACGGCGTTGTGTGGCTCGATCCGGGCCTGTGAGCTGGCCTTGACGAGCGGGACCTTGGCGAACAGCGACCAGGCGATGAGCCCGCCAGCGCACAACACCATCAGAGCGACGAACACGAGGCGCGTGTCCGACTCGTAGTTCAGGGAACGAAGGGTCCGCTCGAAGGGATATGCCATGGTCCGCGAACCAAAGTCGCCTTAATGGTCGCGCCGTGTCAACACCTCGGCCCCTGCTTTGTGATTCACGCTCCATTGGATGAATACAGGCGCCACGATGCGACGCGGGACTTCGTCCGCATCGCCGCAATGCGTTGCACATTAATCCTTGGTTCGATTTGACATCCAGCTTTGAGTACACGTAGCGTTCAATTCGAAAGGAGGCACGACATGAAGATCAAGATCCACGTTCGCGGCGGCCCGAAGGCGCGTTAGTAGTGATGCGTTTTGACGCCAGCTGTCGAGGCTGGTCGTTCCTCGTTTCCGATTGTCAGAGGGGGGTTGATGGGGATTTTCCATCAGCCCCTCTTCTCATTTCTGGCAACGTCTTGATTTGGGCCGTACCTCAACCCCAACCTTGCAAGTCGGGCAGGTTCGCTCGCCATTTGTCCCTGCTCCGCCGTGTGCCGCGCAAGAATTGATGAGCGAATCGGCCTGCTTGGAATGACTTAGCACCCTCCTCCGACCTGCTGAGTCAGCCACCCTCGGCTGGTCATCACGGTTTCAATGTTTCAATGGCAACAGCTCGCCTCCATCCAGGGGCTGCACGTCACCTTCACCGACGCCAACAAGGACGGCCTCGCCGACGCGCTGCACTACAGCCCAGGCAGCGGCTGTGACGGGCCGGGGTAATGGATCGCAGTCGGGTCACCCAAGCTGTTCGTAGCGGGGTCGGCCAAGCGGATCGCGACGGGGTCGGCCAAGCGGATCGCAGTCCGGAGCCGTTGGGGCAGCGGTCGCACGCCCGGCGTGGCGCGGGCCTCTACAGCACCTGCGAGGAGCACCTGCCCCAGCACCGCGCCGACCTGCGCCACCGCAGCCGCGGCTACAGGGAGGCACGCGCGGCGCGGCTGGGCGAGGAGGTGCTCACGTACGTGCGTGCCGTCTTCGACTCCGACGACGTGCTGTCGCAGCTGCGCGCGGTGCAGGCCATCGTCACGCACCTGGAAGGCTTCCCGCCCGAGCGCGCACGCGCGGCCGCCCGGCGAGCCCACTACTACGGCACGTACAGCTACGGAGGCCTCAAGAACCTCCTGCGCCAGGGGCTGGACCTGCACAGCCGCTGCCGCTGGCGCTCGCCTCCCCGGCGAGCTTCACCGCCAACGCGGCGCATGAGCGGTACGATGCGCAGACTGGCAAGGAGGGGGCCGGGGAGACCGAGCACCAGGAGCACTCCCTGCAGAGGGAATAGTCGACCTCTCCGCAAGCGGGCGGATGGGACCGGCGGGGATCATCCTCGAAGTACCGCTACAGCGATCCTTGAGCGGCTGAACAGTCAAGCCGGTGAGCCGGGCTCCACCGGTGCCGGGGCATCCACGTCGATGCCGTCCCGGCGCAGCGACTCCGCGCCCGCCGCCTCGGCCAGCGTGCCTGGCGGGTTGTCATACCAACCCGGGTCCTTGTAGCCGTCCAGTCGCGCACGGACCTTGAGCACGGTGAACATGCCGCCCATGGTGATGAAGTCGTGCTTGCCCTGGCGCCCCACCATGGGGATGGAATTGGGCGGGACAGGCATCCCCATCTCGCCCATCCCCGCCATGCCCGTCTGGCCCATCGTCATGTAGCCGGGCAGCAGCGCGCGCACCTTCGCGTCCAGCCCACCCGGTTTCACGCCAATCATGTTGGGGAAGGCATGGCCCATCTGGTTCATCAGGTGGTGCGTCATATGGCAATGCAGGGCCCAGTCGCCGGGCGCGTCCGCCACGAACTCGATGGCGCGTGCGCTGCCCACGGGGACGAGCACCGTCGTCTCCGGCTGCCGCGCGGACTCTGGAACAGGCCCGCCGTCCGTCTCGGTGATGCGGAAGTGATAGCCATGCTGCCGTGCCAGTGCACGGTGGTGGGCGTGGGCAGCCGGTTGGTGACGTAGATGCGCACCCGGTCCCCCTCCACCGCCTCGATGGTGGGCCCATGGACCCGGCCGTTGTAACCCCAGCAGAAGGCCTTCAGTCCGGGCGCGAACTCATGCTCCACCTCCTCGGCCACCAGGTGGAAGACCTTCACGCCGTCCACCACCTTCCACGGCAGCTTGGAGCCATTGGGCACCACCACGGGCTGGTAGTCCCGGCCGGGCATCCCGGGGCGCGGCCCGCGAGTCCCCTGGGCTTCCGGCCGGGCGCGAGCCTCGGAGCCGCTCAGCAGCATCGCGCCACCCGTGAGGGTAGCGCCCGCTGTCGCCAGCATGCTTCGCCGGGTCAGGGTTCCCATTCCTCCCGCCTCAGGAAGGCTTCCAGGGGGTGCCCTGCGCTCCGAGGTTCCGGGGACGTCCTCCTCGCGAACCGGAGCGTGCGCGGACTCAGTCGTTCGGGTGCTCATGGGGGACCTCGTGGCCATGCTGTGATGGCAGCCGGGAAGAGGACCCGTGTCGATGTCCCGCGGTCCATGAGGTTCACCACCTCACGGCCCCGAGGAATGATGCCGCCTCACGCGGCGAGCCACCGCCTCCCCCCACGTCCCACTCTGGCTTGGCCAGGCCAGCCTCCAGCTCCGGCGGCTCACCGCGAAGAACCCCGGCCAGGTCGAGGAGGTCCAGCGCATGGCGGAAGGGATGCAGCGCTGCATGAGCGGAAGCGGCACCCCACAGCAGGGGCACCCGTCCCCGTCAGAGTCCCGTTAAAGGGAGAACCTCACGCCCACCCGTTCATGCAGCAGATGAACGCTCGTGCCGAGCACCCGCACGTAGGTATAGGCAGCGGCCACATTGAGCGAGAACCATCGGTTGGGGTGCCACTCCACCCCGGCCCAGACCTCCGGGAAAGCGCCCAGGCGCGACTCGAAGTTGGGATCCGACTCCCCGTCATCGTCATCGAAGTCGAGGTCGAGCGATTGCACGGTGGTGACGAGAGGGAGCCCCAGGAACTCCCTGCCCGCTCCCGCGGCTCCGAGCTTCAGCCCGGCACCGAGGTACGGAACCCATCGCTGGTCCGCATCGCCGCGCCAGCGGTAGAGCAGCCCCGGGGTGACGCCCAGCTCGGAGAAGGTGGAATCCCCGGAGCCGCCGACCCCCACCTCCAGCGGCAGACGGAACGCCCACCGGGAACCGAGATCCACCTGGAACGCGGCCTGGAGGCTGACGCCTACCGCGACCCGGCCGCCCGAGAACGCCTGAACGGGCCCCAGTGAGAGGGGCTCCAGGTTGACCCCCGCACCGAAATAGCCTGAGCGCGGCACGTCACCCGCGGGCGCGGTCGATGCGAGGACGACGACAAGAAGTGGTACGAGCGTCACTTCATCTCCAGAGGGTCAGAAAGAAGCCTCGGGCCAGCCGAGGGGGGACGGAGCCACCACCCCGACTCTACTGGGTCACCGCGTCAACCGTTGCATTCCGCTCTCACGGAAGGGACTCGCGGGCACTGACCCGTCAGGGGGACAGGGAGTAGATCCAGGCGCTGTCCAGATGAGATTCTATTTCCGTTGCGCCTCGCTGTTCGTGATGGGACTGGCCCTGTGTGAGTTCGGCTGCGCGGTCTGCCCCCTGGGGGTGGCCCCCTCCCCGCGGAATCCGATCTCGGGGGCTTCGAGCATCATGCGCTGGAGCAAGCCCCAGCGGCTCTCCGCCGGGCCGTCGCTTTCGTGGGAGCACACGCGCGTGGCGGCGGGCCCCTCCGGGAGCGCCTTCGCCGTCTTCGCGCATGTCACGACCCAGAACGCGCCCCACGACTACACGGCGATCTACGCCAGCCGTTATGACGCCACGTCCGACACATGGACGCCCGAGCAGCCGCTCCAATCCCAACCCGGCAACCTTCTGCGGAGCAGTCTGGCCGCGGATGAGCAGGGAAATGCGCTCGCTGTCTGGCTTCAGCAGACCCCGGCTGGCAACACCTTCTTCGCAAGCCACTTTTCGGCGGCGACAGGCCAATGGAGCCTCGCGCTACAGCTCACGTTCCCCGTTGACGACACACCCACCATGCGCCTGGCCATGTCTCCCACGGGCGATGCGGTCTTCGTCTGGACAACCCTCTGCAAAACGCTGTGCAAGCCCGCCGAGCACCGGGTGATGGCCATGCGCTATGGGGTGGCCAGCAACCGGTGGGTCCAGCCGCCGGTGCCCCTCAATTCGGCGCGTGACACCCCGTCTCTCTGGCCCGCCGCCGCCCTCGACGCGAACGCTAACGCGCTCGTGCAGTGGCAGCAGGCGGACACCCGCGGGACCCAGGCCATTCATGGCAGCACATACAACGCCGACACGTTCCAGTGGTGTGGCGATGCCATCCTGAGCCGGACGAACTACGGCGCGGCCACGACGCCCGCCATCGCCATGGACGCGGCGGGCAACGCGCTCGCCGTCTGGCCACAGCACTTCTCGACGCTGAGCGGCGAACTGATGCAGGGAATCGACGCACGCCGCTACGACCGCAAGAGCAACGCATGGCAGCCCGCCGAGCGCATCGATTCGCACATCTCCGACTACGGAGGCATGTTCAACCCGTCCATCGTCGTCGCGACGAACACGGGCGACGCACTGGCCGGCTGGCTGTACATCCCCCACCCTCCGCCCCTCACCGGGGCCGCCGAGGGGCGCGTGTACATCGCGGCGAACGAGGCCTGGGACATCCGTCCGCGCTTCGACCGCAGCGTCGACCCGAACAACCCTCGGCTCGGAGGCACCGTGCCTGGCGGATATCCAGTGCTCGCCTCCGACCCGGCCGGTGACCAGGTCGCTCTCTGGGCACAGTCCGACCACACAGCCTGGGCGAGCTACCAATATGCCCCTGGCAACTTCCGCCCGCCGGAACCCCTGCGGTCCGCGCCAGGAGCTGTCGTTGGCGCCATCACGGGGGCCATGGAGCTGAATGGACATGCAACGGCGGTGTGGATTGAGACCGCCGCGGATGGCGACAACCTCTGGGTCGCGCGCTACCAGTAGCGGTGACTCGTTCGAGGAGCCTCAGATGGCATGGTGACCATCAACGGTGGCGACAACGCGTTCGCCACCAAGTTCGAGGAGCGCTTCCCCACCGAGCAGGTCTGGCAGAACGAGTACGACGCCTCTATGGCCCTGCGCGACGACGACATTTGAGCCGCCGGGCCAGGGCCTGCCGCCCCTCGGCCGGGCAGGCGCCGGCGCCAGGGCTGGGAGGGAGACCTCGTGCTGTCAGGACGTCCCTCCTCCCCCGTCCGAAGTTCTTGCGGTCACGGCCCTGGCCCGGTATACGGGCGGGGCTTCACGGCCAGGTAGCTCACCTGGTTAGAGCGGCGGTCTCATAATCCGCAGGTAGTCAGTTCAAGTCTGACCCTGGCCATCAAGCAGCCCCGGAGTCACTTTCCCAAGTGATTTCGGGGCTTTTTTCATGCCCCGTGCCCGCCCGTCCCCCTTCCGGGGGATTGCCAGGGCCCCTCCCGGCACGGTCCGATTCCCCCTGTCCCGACGCGCAGCACCCACGCTCCGGGGGGAGTCCGCACGATGCTGGACGAGGAAATCCACTCGAAGGCCCGGGCCGCGGCCGTCCGCTGGGCGCGCTGGCGGCTGGGCCCCCTTGGTTTCGCGGACCTCATCACCCGGGTTGACGCGTCCGTGCTCCGCTACGGGCGGCTCGTCACCCGGTATGCCGTCCGCACCGGCACCTGGGCGGCGGAGGCCTATGCGGGCGACACGAACACGGCCCGGAGCTCCCGCTCCACGCCCCCAGTCTCACTCGACACACTGGACCTGTGGAGCGCGTCTCCGGAGGCATTGGCCGAAAAGTCATCCCACCTTGCCGTGTGCGGGGACTGCCACGGCGCCGGAGCGGTGACGTGTCCCACGTGCAGTGGCTCCCTTCGCGCCAGTTGCTCCGGCTGCGGCGGATCCGGCCGGCGGATGAGCCGGGCGCGCAAGAGCTACCGGATGGTGAACTGCACGGAGTGCCGTGGAAAGGGCACGAAGAAGTGCGTCCGCTGCACGAAGGGCATGGTGGGCTGCCGCACGTGCCGGGGCTCGGGGACGCTCCGCCGGTGGCTGAAGGTCTCGACCGTCGAACGCACCCAGGTGCGCGCGTGGCCGGATGCGAAGGCCGTCTCCGCGCACAAGGGCCTGTTGGAGGATTCGAAGCGAGCACTCCAATGGCCGGGAGCACGTGCCCTGGCTTCCGTGGACCACGCAGGTCCCCTGCCCGGCTCCGCGCTGGGAGATGAGGCCCGCTCCGCGGGCTTCATCGCCGCGCGTTCCTCGCTGGAGCCTGAGTTCGAACCGCTGCGCGGGAGAATCCTTTCCCAAACATTGGATGTCTTTGAAGCGCCGTCCGCGACCGTCTGTTTCGAATTCGCGGGCAGGCCGGGTTTCATCCACCTGCTGGGACGCGACCTCCAACCCACCAAGGCCCGCGACACCTCCGCCTTCCACCGGCGCGTCGGGGCCCTGATGGGCGTGGCCATGGCGGGCTTCTTCGGCATGCCGTTCCTGGTCTCCGCCTTCATCGGACGGCACGCGTTCTACGCGGAGCCGGATCAGAGCGCGCTCGCCATGTTGGCGATCTTCGGACTCTGGCCCGGGACCTGGTGGTGGGCCGCGACCGCGCTGCGCCGTCGACGCGCCAGCGGCGCGAAGTCCCCCGCGCGGTGGCACGACCGGATTGGCATCGGGCTGACGGGACTCTGCGCGCTCGTCCTCGCCGGATGCTTCCTCTTCATCCGTCCTTCGGTTCCGGAGCTGATCCGCCTGACGGCCACAGGCCAGCTCCGTCAAGCCGAGCTGCATGCCGACCTGCTGGAGGCCCGCGGTGAATCCAGCCCCGAGTACATCGAGGCACGGAACGCGTTCGTGCTCGCGCGGCTCCAGGGCATGGACAATCGCGACGCCCTGAAGCTCATCCGCCACTACGTGGGCTCCGGTAAAGGCACCGGGCCGCTGGAGGCCGAACGCGTGAAGCTGCGCGAGGCCTGGGCGCGCTCCGCGCTGGAGCGAGGCGAGGAGGTGCCGGTGGAGGCGGAGCTGGCGGCCCTGTCCTCCGAGCGTGCTCCGGCCTCCGTCATGGACGGACTTCGCGCGAAGCTGGAGGACTTCCGCATCGCGAAGGGCAAGGCCGCGCTGGAGAAGGGAGACCTGGCCGGGGCCATCCAGGTCCTGTCACGCATCCAGGCCCGGACGCTCGTCTCCGAACGCCCCGAGCCGCTGATCACCCAGGCTCACCTGCGACAGGAACACGCATGCCCTGCCCGCGATGTGCGCTGCCGCGCCACGGCCCTCCACGCCGCGGTGGCGGTCGACACGGGTGAAACGGCCCGGACGACCCTTGCCTCCTTCCGAGGCGCGGAGCTCACCCGGATGGCAGCGGCCACGGCCCACTCGGGAGGGCTCGGCGCTTCGCTGCGTGAGCTGCGAACCGCGGATGAGGATGCGGGCGCCCTGCTCTCGGTGCTCGGAAGCGACGCTGAAATGACCGCCGCGAGGGTCGCGATCCTCGGCCGCAGGGAGGCGTTGCTGCGCAATCGCTTTCCCCTCGGTGAACCCGTGGAGGTCGCCCAGGCACAGCTCGGTCCCTCCAGACTGGAGATGCAGCGCTCGGATGTGTTCCGTGTGGTGGACGCGCCTCCAGGAACGCTCACGTACCTGTTCGTCGGTCAGGGCATGACCCGTGGCCTCTACGTCACCACGCCGGACCATGGGCAGGCGGGGCTGTCGCCCGCGGCGCTCCAGCTTGCCGCGAAGCGATTCACGGGCCAGGAGTTCGCCGCGAAGGACCTCGTGCATGCGGGCAAGGGCGTGGCCCATGTGACGGTGCGCCTGGGCCGGCACACGGCCCTGCTGGGATGGCACGACGACACGCTGGTCGAAGCACAGATGGGACGGGTGGAGCCATGAGACTCGGCAGGAAGGTGGCGCTGGGCCTGGGTGTCGTCGCGGGGTTGGTGTGTTCACACCTCGCGTGGGCCCATCCGGGACGGACCAACAGCTCCGGCTGTCACAATGAGCGGGCCACGGGTGGCTATCATTGCCACGGTGGAGGAGGAGGCGGCGGCGGTGGATGGCGGGAGCTCGAGGAGACCCCCACGCGCGTGAAGGTCATCGCCATTCCGCGCGCCCGCGTGTGGATCAACGGCGCATTCGTAGGCATGTCCCCGACACCGGCGGTCCGCATCGACGGAACGAAGGTCCAGGTCCTGCTGGAGCACGCCGCGCTGGGCCGCCACGAGACGACCGCGACCATCGACTCAGGGGGGACGACCGCCCTGACGGTGAGGTGGTAGGCGGGCCGCCGGCAGGCCTGTCCCAGGGGCGAAACGTCCACGTCCGAAAACGGCCAGACATCCAGGGCCCGCCGTGGGACGTTCCCCCTCATGGACGGCCTGGACCCCACCGCCTGCTACCGCGCGTTGACGACGCGGGACTCCCGCTTCGACGGGCGGTTCTTCACCGCCGTGAAGACGACGCGCATCTACTGCCGCCCCATCTGCCCGGCCCGCGCGCCCCGCTTCGAGAACTGCACGTTCTACCCCACCGCCGCCGCGGCCCAGGAAGCGGGCTTCCGGCCGTGCCTCCGCTGCCGGCCCGAGACCTCGCCCTCACTGGCTCCCTGGCGCGGGACCTCCGTCACCGTCTCGCGAGCACTGGCGCTCATCGCGGACGGCCTGCTGGATGCCGACGAAGCCAGCGTCGAGGTGCTGGCGGACCGCCTCGGCGTCGGGGACCGGCAGCTGCGACGGCTGTTCCACCAACACCTGGGGGCCTCACCAGTCGCCGTGGCCCAGACGCGCCGCGTGCTCTTCGCCCGTCAGCTCATCCACGAGACCTCCCTGCCAATGGCGGAGGTCGCCCTCGCGTCCGGCTTCGGCAGCGTCCGGCGCTTCAACGCCGTCTTCCAGTCGCTCTACGGCCGGCCTCCAGGCGCCCTCCGCCGTTCCCGGGCGGCGCCAGTGACGTCCGCCGGCCCCGAGGTGACGCTCCTCATCCCCTACCGGCCGCCCTACGACTGGGACGCCATGGTGGCCTGGCTGACGGCCCGCGCATTCACGGGCATGGAGCACGTCGAGCCCGGCCGCTATCTGCGTACGTTCACGAATGCCTGGGGCCAGGGCGCCGTGGAGGTGTCGCCCGCACCGGGGCTCGACGCCCTGCGCGCCACCCTGCGTGTCAGCGACGTGCGGATGCTGCCCTCCGTCGTCGCCCAGGTCCGGCGCGTCTTCGACGTCGGCGCGGACGTGGAAGCCATCCGTGCCCACCTGTCGACGGATGCCCTGCTCGCGCCCATGCTCGCCGCGCGTCCCGGCCTTCGCGCCCCGGGCGGCTGGGACGGCTTCGAGCTGGCGGTCCGCGCCATCCTGGGTCAGCAGGTGACAACCACCGCCGCGCGGCAGCTGGGCCAGCGGCTCATGGCCGCGCATGGCGAAAGCCTGGACCCGGCACTCACCGGCGATACCCACCTCCAGCGCGCCTTCCCCCGTCCCGAAGTCCTCGCCGCGGCGGACCTCACAGGCATGGGCATGCCGACCGCGCGAGCCCGTGCGGTCTCCCAGCTCGCCGCGGCGGTCGCGGCGGATCCGACGTTGTTCCAGCCCGGCCCGTCGCTCGCGGACACCGTCGCCCGCTTCACGCGCCTGCCCGGCATTGGCGAGTGGACCGCCCAGTACATCGCGCTCCGCGCCGTCCGGGAGGCGGATGCCTTTCCCGCCTCCGACGTCGCCCTGCTTCGAGCCGCGACGGAAGCAGGGGGCCCACGCCCCACGCCCGAAGCGCTCCTCCAACGCGCCGAAGCCTGGAGCCCCTGGCGCGCATACGCGGCCCAGCATCTCTGGACCTCGGTTGCCCTCCAGGCCCGTGAGCCCAAGCCGGATTCTCGAACCAACGCCCGAGCGCGGCGCCTTCCCACCGCTCCTTCCCGCCGGAAAGCCCATGCCTGACCGTCCGCGCTTCTTCATCGATTCCTCGCCCACCCCCGCCGGTGTGGCGCTCCTCGTCTGTGATGAGGAGGGCCGCCTGCGCGCGCTGGACTGGGAGGGCTACGAGGCCCGCATGCACCGGCTCCTGCGCCTGCACTACGGCGAGAACGGCTGCGTCCTCGAACCCGCGCGCGATCCCTCCGGCCGAACCTCCGCGCTCCAGGCGTACCTGCGCGGAGACCTGAGCGCCATCGCTGCCCTCCCCGTGGAGACAGGCGGCACGCCCTTCCAGCGCGAGGTCTGGCGAGCCCTCCGGGAGATCCCCGCGGGAACGACGACCACCTACGGCAAGCTCGCCGAACGCATCGGTCGTCCCAAGGCCATCCGCGCGGTGGGTCTGGCCAATGGCGCCAATCCCATCAGCATCGTCGTCCCGTGCCATCGCGTTGTCGGTGCCAATTCCTCGCTCACTGGTTATGCAGGAGGCCTGGAACGCAAACGCTGGCTGCTCGACCATGAGCAGTCCCACGCCTGAATCCCTCTCACCCCATCACCGGAGTTCCCACGCATGACCACCCGTCCAGCCACCGCCGCCACGTTCCGCGCACTGCACCAGGGCGCTGATCTGCTCGTGCTTCCGAACGTCTGGGACGCCGGCAGCGCCCGCCTCTTCGAGAGCCTGGGTGCGAAGGCCATCGCCACCACCAGCGCCGGCATCGCCTGGGCGCTGGGCTACCCGGACGGCAACGCGCTGCCCGTGGACGCGCTCGTCCACACGGTTCGCACCATCGCCCGCGCCATCCAGGTCCCCCTCACCGTGGACGCCGAAGCGGGCTACTCGGACGACCCGGCCACCGCCGCGGAGAACGTGGCACGCCTCCTGTCCGAGGGCGCCGTGGGCTGCAACCTGGAAGACGGCAGCGGTCCTCCTGAGCTGCTCGCCGCGAAGATTGAACGCGTGAAGCAGGCCGGCGCGCGCCTGGGCGTGGATGTCTTCGTCAACGCGCGCACGGACGTCTACCTGCGCAAGCTCGTGCCGCCCGAGCGCCGCGTCGAGGAGACCCTGGCCCGTGCCGCCCGCTACCAGCAGGCCGGCGCGGATGGCCTCTTCGCCGCGGGCGTCTCGGATGCAGCCGAGATCCAGGCCATCACCCGGGGCACCTCGCTGCCCGTGAACGTGCTCGCGCGGCAGGACCTCCCCGCTCCTGCGGAACTGCAGCGGCTGGGCGTGCGGCGGCTCAGCGCCGGCTCCGCCATCCCGGAAGCCATCTGGGGCCGGGCCGGGGCGCTCGCCTCCACCTTCCTTCGCGAGGGACACTCCGCGAGCCTGTTCGAAGCCGCCGCCAGCTACCCGTCCCTAAACGGGCTGATGACCGGGAAGTAGGAGCCGCGCCATGTCCCAGGAGGATCGCCAGCGCTGGAACGACAAGTACCAGCAGGCCACCGCACAGCGGGAACCATCCGCCTTCCTCCGCTCGCTCGAGGACCGGCTGCCTCACGCGGGCCGGGCGCTCGACCTGGCCGGAGGTGCGGGACACGACGCGTGCTGGCTCGCGAAGCGCGGGCTGGACGTCACCCTGGTGGACATCTCCGACGTGGCGCTGGCGCAGGCGGAAGCACTGGCGCGCGACGCGGGCGTGACACTCACGCGCCTGCGTTTGGACCTGGAGACCGAAGCACTGCCGCCCGGTCCGTTCGACCTGGTCGTGTGTTTGAATTACCTCTGGCGGCCGCTCCTGGCCGCCGTGCCGAAGCTCCTCTCACCGGGCGGGCTGTTCGTCTTCGCCCAGCCCACCCGGCGCAACCTGCAACGCCATCCGCACCCGTCCGCGCGCTTCCTCCTGGAGGAGGGCGAACTGCCCACCCTGCTCCAGGGGCTCCAATCCCTCTCATTCACAGAGGACTGGACGGACGCCGGACGTCACGAGGCGCGGCTTCTGGCTCAGAAGCTCCAGCACGTCGCGGACGGAGTGCGTCCGCAGTAGGACGCGCCATGCGCCTGGCACTCGCCGTAGTAGAGGATGCCGGGCTCGTAGAGGAACCAGGGGCCGTTGGCGGTGCACCGCACGGAACAGCGGCGCGCGCCGGCGTCATAGCCCTCACAGAGTCCCTGCTCGGAGGTGGCCAGCGACTGCGTCGGCTCGCCCGTCCCCTCCTCCGTCTCCACTCCGCCACAGGCTGCGAGGAGGGTACCGACGGCGAGGCTGGCGAAGAGTGTCTTCAGGTGCATGGGGTGGGCTCTGGGTGCTGAAGGATCCCCTCATCTAGCGAGTTGATCAGCATACGCTCGCTCGGCGGCTGCGTGCGAAGGCGCTGGTATCCGCGCAAAGAGGCAGCCACCATGAAACGCAAGGTGGCCATCGACGCAGAGCAG
>NZ_RAWP01000136.1:0-22504 GCF_003668935.1 Corallococcus sp. AB032C
GCCTCCGGAAGCGCCCGCCGCCCCGGCGCAAACCCCCGTGCATCAGCTGGTGCAGCGGCTGCCCGTGGCGCCCGGCCTGGGCCACCAGGCGGACCTGCCGGTGGTGAAGGCCCCGTCGCTGGAGAACCTGAACATCCGCGTGCCCCAGGGCGAGGACCTCACGGAAGAGGACCTGCTGGAGCGCTTCCACGAGCTGGCCCGCGCGAAGGCGCAGGTCCGTGAGCGCGCGGAAGGCGAAGCCCTGGCCATGGGCGACGACGTGCGGCTGGACATCCTGGGCTACGCCAACGGCCGCCTCATCCCGCTCAGCACCCGCATGGGCTACTGGATGGAGCTGGCCCCCCAGGTGATGCTGCCCGGCTTCGCGGAGGTCATCGCGGAAGCCAGCGTGGGCGACAGCGTGGAGGTGGGGCTGGTGCTGCCGGACAACTACCCGGCGGACCCGCTGCGCGGCATGCCGGCGCGCTTCCTGGTGGACGTGCGCGGCGCGCGCGAGGTGAGCATGCCCGACACGGAGTCGGACGCGTTCCTCCAGCAGCTGGGCCGCGGCTCCACGCATGAGGAGGTCATGAGCTCCATCGTGGAGGAGATGGAGAGCGAGATGGCCGACATGCTCTGGGTGGACGCTCGCAACCGGGTGCTGGACGAAATCGTCGCCCGCGCGGACGTCACCGTGCCCAAGGCGCTGGTGGACGAGGAGATCCGCCGCCGCTGGAAGCAGGCGGAGGGCGAGGTGCTGGCGCAGAAGTTCTTCAGCCTGGAGGAGCAGCAGGAGGCGCTGGACGGCTGGATGCACCACCCGGGCATCCGCGACGACGTGGAGCGCCGCCTCAAGATTGCCCTGGTGCTCCGCGCCATCGCGCAGCGGGACAAGCTCCAGCTCACGCCGCAGGTCACGCTGGAGCTGCTCAAGGAGTCCTCGGAGCCCTTCGGCATCACCGAGGCGCAGCTGCGCGAGTCCATGCTGGACCCGTCCGCGTCCGCGCAGATGACCGACGTCGCGTGGCACCTGCTCGCCGTGGAGCACGTGATGACGCAGGCGAAGGTGACCTTCGAGGGCGCCGAGGCGGGGCTCGCTCAAGGCTGAAAGCGGCTACCCCGCCGGGTTCTTGGGCGCGGGCGGCTCCTGGCCGGGCGCGATGAAGGCCCCCGTCGCGGGGTCTATCTGCCAGGCCGAGTACTGGTGCGTGAGCACGTCGCGCACCTGCCCCTGCTCGTAGCAGACCGAGTACACGACGAAGACCTCGTTCACGAAGTTGGGCCGGCCGTAGCGGTAGCAGTCCTGGTCGCCCTGCTTCTGGAGCGTGAGCGGGTGGCCCAGCAGGCCCCCGACCTCCTGGGTCGTCATCCCCGCGCGCAGCACCTTGATGCCGTGCGGCGTGACGACGGAGAAGGACGTTCCGTTTGCACGCCAAAGGGTGAAGAAGCCCAGGGCGAGCACGACGGGCACCGCCGCGGCCACGAACCAGGTGAAGGTGAAGCGGTTGGACTTCTTCTGGGACCCTTCGCGGAAGGCCGTGAACAGGGCGTCCGGGGACGTGTCCGCCGGGGCACCGTCCGGAGTGACCGGGAGGGGAAGATTGGGAGTGCTCACCCCTCTTGAATGCCGTCAGTGCCCGCCGGATTCAAGCGATGGACTGCCGGGGAGTCCACAGCCCGTACGCCTCGCTGGCCACTGCCGGGGTCGTCCAGGGTGGGATACGCCCGGATGTCCGGTTCCGGGCCAGGCGTGCGAGTTCACAATCGGCGTGGTGCGGGGCTGCTAGAGGGCACACCCTGAGAAACACCTCGGAGGAGTCACACTTCATGGCGAAGCGCGCCGCCGCCAAAGGCACCCCCCAGAAGGCCGTGGACCGGGACGTCGTCCCCCCGGGCACGGAGTTGCCGGACAGCGACCTGTTCTTCAACCGGGAGCTGTCGTGGCTGGCCTTCAACGACCGGGTGCTGCAGTTGGCCGAGGCGCCGGAGATGCCGCTGATGGAGCGGATGAAGTTCATCTCCATCTACGCGCGCAACCTGGATGAGTTCTTCATGATTCGCGTGGCGCGGCTGCACGAGCAGATCGCCGCGCGCGTGGGCCGCCTGGTGCCGGACGGCGCGTCCCCGGGCGACACGCTGGACAAGCTGCACACGGGCATCCTGGAGCAGGGCCGGCGCCACGCGGACTGCTTCGAGAAGGTGCTGCGCCCCGCGCTGGCGGAGAAGGGGCTGCGCATCCTGTCCATGAAGGAGCTGGACGCGGATCAACGCGCGCAGATGGAGCAGCGCTTCCGCGAGCAGATTTTCCCCGTGCTCACGCCGCTGGCCATCGGGCTGGGGCGGCACTTCCCGTACATCTCCAACCTGTCCCTGAGCCTCGCGGTGCTCCTGCGCGACCCGGTGGCGGAAGACGAGAGCGTGGCGCGGGTGAAGGTGCCCAAGGAGATTCTGCCCCGCTTCGTGCCGCTCAAGGGGGGCACGTTCTTCGTACCGTTGGAGGAGATCATCGCGCAGCACCTGGGGGACCTGTTCCCCGGGATGGAGGTCCTCAACTGGAGCCTGTTCCGCGTGACGCGCGACGCGGACTACACCGTGTCCGAGGACGCGGAGGACCTGCTCAAGGCGGTGGAGACGGAGATCAGCCAGCGCCGCTTCGGGGACGTCATCCGCCTGGAGATCCAGGCGGGGATGAACGCGAAGCTGCTGGAGCCGCTGGTGGAGGCGCTGACGCTGGAGCCGCGGCAGGTGTACGAGGAGCACGGCCTGCTGGACCTGGCGGACGTGATGTCGCTGGCGATGACGCCGGGCTTCTCCGAGCAGCGCGACCCGCCGTGGACGCCGGTGACGCAGGCGCGGCTGCGCACGGACAACGAGTCCGCGGAAGGCGGGGGCACGGTGATGTCCGCGATGCGCAGGGGCGACCTGCTGGTGCACCACCCCTACGAGTCCTTCGCCAGCTCCGTGGAGCGCTTCGTGAGCGAGGCGGTGGAGGACCCGGACGTGCTGGCGCTGAAGCAGACGGTGTACCGCACGTCGGACAGCTCCCCGCTGGTGCCCGCGCTCATCCGCGCGACGGAG
This sequence comes from Corallococcus sp. AB032C, assembly GCF_003668935.1. Lineage (NCBI taxonomy): Bacteria > Pseudomonadati > Myxococcota > Myxococcia > Myxococcales > Myxococcaceae > Corallococcus > Corallococcus sp. AB032C. Next base: position 3,058 of record NZ_RAWP01000136.1, read on the forward strand.
CACGGCAAGCAGGCGGTGTGCATGGTGGAGCTGAAGGCGCGCTTCGATGAGCGCGCCAACATCCGCTGGGCGAACGCGCTGGAAGAGGCGGGCGTGCACGTCGTGTATGGGATTCCCAGCCTGAAGACGCACGCGAAGGCCATCCTCATCGTGCGGCGCGAGGGTGAGCGGGTGCGGCACTACGTGCACATCGGCACGGGCAACTACAACCCGAAGACGGCGCGGCTCTACACGGACCTGGGGTTGTTCACCACGGACCCGGACATTGGCGCGGACGTGGCGGACGTCTTCAACTTCCTCACCGGCTTCGGCCGGCCGCGTTCCTTCCGCAAGCTGCTGGTGGCGCCGCTGACCATGCGGGAAGGGCTGCTGGAGGAGATCAAGAAGACGCAGGCGGCGCACACGCCGGAGACGCCCACGCGCATCATGATGAAGATGAACGCGCTGGTGGACCCGGGCATCATCCGCGCGCTCTACGACGCGTCCCGCGCGGGCGTGCGCGTGGACCTCAACGTGCGAGGCATCTGCTGCTTGAGGCCGGGGGTGCCGGGAGTGTCGGAGCACATCCGGGTGGTGTCCAACCTGGGCCGCTTCCTGGAGCACCCGCGCATCTACACCTTCGAGCGGGGCGCGACGTCGCGGTGCTACATCGGGTCCGCGGACATGATGCCGCGCAACCTGGACCACCGGGTGGAAATCCTGGCGCCGGTGGAGGACCCCACCCTGGCCGCGCAGGTGCGAGACGTGGTGGAGCGCTGCATGGTGGACACCAGCGGCGCATGGGAGCTGGGCACGGACGGCACGTGGCGGCGGCGCACCGCCGCCACGCCCAACGACAAGCGCTCCGCCCAGGGTGAGCTCATGGATCGCGCCATCCGCATGGTGCAGATGCAGAGCGGACGCCCCGTGGGCTGAGCGGCCCTACAGCTCAAATCTCGTGGTTCACCAGGTTGAACACCACCACCCGGTGCGACTGGGGGAACAGCAGGATGAACAGGTGGTTCCAGTCAGACGCGCCCGGCGCCACCAGGTACGTGGAGTAGAAGTAGCGGATCTGCACCTGCTCCGTGCCGTTGCCAATCTCCGTGAGCAGGTTCGGGTCCAGCGCCTCGAACTTGAAGAGCGTGTCGGACAGCGTGCTGAACGGCACCGTGCCCCGGTCCTGCCAGTTGATGCGGCTCTGCTCGCGCGGGTCGTTCATCATCGCGAACACGGACTCCACCGCGTCCGACAGCGTGGGCGCCTGCGTGGACGACCACGGGAAGCCGTACACGTCCAGCGTGCCGTCACACCAGTTGTAGTACGCGTCGCACTCGTCGTTGCCCGCCTCCATGATGGACTCGAGCAGCGGCGTCGGGCCTTCCCACTCCAACTCAATCTGACTCAGCTTCGACTCCACCGTGCGCACGGACTGGGTGGACTCGGGCGCCGGCTGGGTGGGCTCCTCCGTCGGAGCAGGCGCGTTGTTGCACGCACCCAGGAACAGCGCGGAGGCCAGCACGGACCACTTCAGGGTGTTTCGCGACATGTCGACGACCTCGGGGGGATGAAACGAGGGAGGCCCGCGTGTGCCACAGCCCCCTCCCCACCCTCAAGCGGCAACATGTCTCCCGTGCACGTGTCACCGCGCCGTGACGCGCGGGGTTGGAAATCTTCAGCCCCGCTCGCCCAGGGCGCTCCGCGCGGCGTCCTCGCGGCGGTGGGCCTCCACCTCCGGGACCTCCTCCCAGCGGATCCACCCGGCGCGCGCCGCGTGCCTCGCGGCGGCCACGGTGTCATCCACGGCGACCAGCTCACTGCCCGCGTCGCGGATGTCCTTCGCGATGGCCTCCATCTCCTCGCCGCGCTTGGAGCCCCCCGGCACGTTGCGGATGTAGACGCAGCGGATGCGGCCCGGGTACTCGCGCACGATGGTGCGGTAGTGCTCCGCGTCCTCCTGGCCGCTGTCCCCAATCAGCACGAAGGGCAGATGCGACAGCGTCTCCAGCACGCCGCGAATCTTGTCCAGCTTGTGCCCGTGCCCCCCGCCCGGCGCGAAGCCATGCCGTGACAGGCCCCAGTCGCGCAGCAGCAGCGGGCCAATGGGGATGCGGTGGATGGAGAGGAACTCGTCCAGGTGCTCGTAGAGGTTCCACGGGCTGCTGGACACGTAGAAGATGGGGTTGTCCGCCGTGCCGCTCGCGCCCGCCTGGAGCGCCGCGTAGAACGCGTCCACGCCCGGGAAGGGCAGCCGCCCCCGGTGCTCCGTGAGGAACAACGCCCACGCGCGCTTGAGCGGATCCGTCACCCCCGTGGCGATGACCGTGTCGTCGATGTCGCTGATGACGCCCAGCTCCGCGCTCGTCCCCGCCACCCGCACCGGCGCGGACACGCGAGACACCCCGTCCGCCTCTGGCGACAGCAGCTCCAGCTCCACCATGTGCCAGCCGGAGCGCACGCCTTCCGGCGGGGGCACCCACAGCTCCAGGAAGCCCTCCTCGTCCGTCACGCCCTCCCAGCGCTTGTCCCCCCAGCGCACCGCCACGTGCGCGCTGGAAATCTCCCGCGTCATGTAGCGCTTGTAGGAGGCCACGGCGCTGCTCCACAGCGTGTGGCGCTGGCGCTGGGGCGTCACCTTGCGCTCCTCCAGCACGCGCGCCTTGATGACCACGCGCTCCGGGGTGCCGTAGCCCCGGTACGGCAGGATGCGCAGCGGCGGGGCGATGCCCAGCCCCTTGCGCACGCGGCGGCTCAGCACGTCGTATCGGGCATCCGCCTTGACGGCGAAACGGAACAGCAGCGGGTACAGGTCGGGCATGGCGGGTGCGCGTGAGTCTACCGTCCCCTCCGTCAATCGTGGCGGCCCAACGTCCGGTCCAGGTTATATGCCGCGCTGATGAGCGACAGGTGCGTGAGCGCCTGCGGGAAGTTGCCCATCGCCTCGCCGGACATGCCCGTCTGCTCCGCGTACAGCCCCAGGTGGTTCGCGTAGCCCTGCATCCGCTCGAAGATGAGCCGCGCCTCGTCCAGCAGGTCCGGCCGGACGCTGCTCGCGCGCGTCATCGCCTCCACCAGCCAGAAGCTGCACAGGTTGAAGGTGCCTTCGCTGCCTTCAATCCCATCCAGCTTCTCGTCCGCGTCGTAGCGGAACACCAGGCCGTCCGACGTCAGGCCTCCCTCCCGGGGCGGCCGGCGGATGACGTCCAGCGTGGAGAGCATCCGCGGATCCACCGGCGACAGGAAGAACACCAGCGGCATCAGGAGGTTCGCCGCGTCCAGCGCTTCATTCCCATAGGCCTGGATGAAGGCGCCCTTCTGCTGGCACCAGCCCCTGTCCATGATCTCCTCGAAGATGGCGTCGCGCGTCTTCAGCCACTTCGCCCGGTCCGCCGGCAGGCTGCGCTTGTCCGCGAGCCGGATGGCCCGGTCCACCGCCACCCAGCACATCAGCTTCGAATAGACGAAGTGCCGGCGCGAGCCGCGGATCTCCCAGATGCCCTCGTCCTCGTTCTGCCAGTGGTCGCAGACCCAATCCACCAGCCGCCGCAGGTGCCGCCAGAAGTCATACGAGATGGGCGCGGCGTACTTGTTGGACAGGTACACGGAGTCCATCAGCTCGCCGTAGATGTCCAACTGGAGCTGGTTCGCCGCCGCGTTGCCGATGCGCACCGGCCGCGCGCCGCCATAGCCGCGCAGGTGGTGGAGCTGCTCCTCCGGCGGCACCGGGCTGCCGTCCAGGCGGAACATCAGGGGCAGCGGCCCGTCCCCGTGCTCGGCGCAGCGCTTCTCCACCCAGCGCATGAAGGCGGCGGCCTCCTCGTTGAAGCCGATGCGGATGAACGCGTAGACGGTGAAGGCCGCGTCGCGCAGCCAGCAGTAGCGGTAGTCCCAGTTGCGCGTGCCGCCCGCTGACTCCGGCAGGCTGCACGTGGGCGCCGCGACAATGGCCCCGGACGGCTCGAAGGTCATCAGCTTCAGGGCCAGCGCCGAGCGCTGCACCATCTCCCGCCACCGCCCCGTGTACTTGCACCTCGACAGCCAGTGGCGCCAGTAGTCCACCGTGTCGCGGAAGAGCTTCTCCGCGGAGTCGTGCGTGTGCAGGTGGTGGTGGCAGCCCTCCTTGCCCCCCTCGCGCAGGGTGAAGACCGCGGACTGGCTCTCCTTCAGCGTGAAGTGCGCGACGACGCCGTTCTTGTCATGCAGGAGCGGCACGTTCGTCACCAGCTGCATGCTCAGGCTCTTGGAGAGGAAGGCCGCGCCACCCTCCACGATGTGCGTCTCGTGTTCATCCCGGGCGTAGTTGAACGCCGGGAAGCACTCCATGCGGAAGGTCATCTCCCCGCGCACCACGCGGATGCGCCGCAGGACTTCGCGCCCCTCCGCCCTGGCCCCCTTGCCCAGGGGCATCAGGTCGATGAGCTCCCCCACGCCGTTCGGCGTGTAGAAGCGCGTCACCAGCACGTTCGTGTCCGGCCAGTAGAACTGCCGCTTCTGGACGTTGTCCGGCTCCGGGGACAGGCGCCAGTACCCGCCCTTCTCCGGGTCCAGCAGCGCCGCGAAGATGCTGGGACTGTCGAAGTACGGAAAGCACAACCAGTCGATGGTGCCCTCGTAGCCCACCAGCGCCACCGTGCGCAGGTCGCCGATGATGCCGTGGTCCTCGATGGCCACGCCGCCCTTCAGGTCCGAGTGGTGCAGGTTCACCGGGCATGCTCCTGGAATGAGATGACGTGCTTGATGCCGCCCTTCGACTCCACCACCTTCGCGAACTCCGACGGCGGGTGGCGCTGGGTGATGAGCGCCTCCACCCTGCCCGGCCACTTCGCGCGGAAGCGGGCCAGGTCCTCCAGCGCTTCACGGAAGTCGCTGTCCGACGCGTTCACCGTGCCGAACATCACCCGGTTGCCCAGGACGAGCTGCCCCAGCACCTGGTCACCTTGCAGCTCCAGCGGCTCCTCACGCCCGGGCACGCCGGTGAAGATGAGCACGCCGTTCTCCTCCAGCACCTGGAGCGAGTCGAAGGCCACCTTCGACGCCCCCGTCGCCTCGTAGATGAGGTCCACGCCGCCCAGCTGCTTCTTCAAGGCCTCCACCGTCACCTCCTTCGAGGAGACGTACGGCGCGCCCACCGCCTCGGATGCGGCGGCCTTCTCGTTGGGCTTGGGGCTGCGCGAGTACACCGTCACGTCGAAGCCCGCGCGCATCAGCGCCATGGCGCCCAGCTGCGCCACCGGCCCCGCGCCCAGCACCAGCGCCTTGCCGGGGTTCAGCTTCCACGGCAGGCGGGACTGGATGTGCGCCACCTCGCGCAGGCCCTTCTCCGCGATGGTGAGCGGCTCGGTGAGCACGGCCACGCCGCGCAGGTCGTCGTCCGCCTTGTGCAGGTAGGCCGCGTCCTCCACGAAGTGCTCCGCGCAGAAGCCGTGCGCGCCCTGGATGCCGCGCTCCGTGTAGTCCCCCGTCACGCAGAAGTCCGGGTGGCCGTGGCGGCACGCGGGGCAGCGCGTGTGCGGACAGGGCCTGCGCACCCGGGGCACCACCAGGTCCCCCGGCTTCAGGCCCTGCACGTGCGCGCCCACCTCCATCACCTCGCCCAGGCACTCGTGGCCCAGGATGAGGTGGTCCTCCCCTTTCGGCGCCGCGCCGTGGTCGCCCTTCAGGATGTCCTGGTCGGTGCCGCACACGCCGACCTCCAGCGTGCGCACCTTGACCTGGGTGGGCGAGTGCAGCCGCGGTTCGGGAACGTCGAGGACGCGCACCTCGCGCGAGGGGAACATGACGGCCACGGCCTTCATGGGATGAGGACTCCTTCCGGGCGAAGTGCTGAAGGTCCCAGGACAAGGGGTGCGGACTTGGGACCCATGCCGCAAGTGCCCGTCCGCCGCCCTGCGCTTCCCCACCCGGCCCGCCAGAGGGGACCGCCGCTGAACAGCCCGGGCCGCCCGCCTGCCTGGAGGGCGACACTCGAAAGCACTGCCCCCCTTGGGGCGCGCGGGTCTATAGAAACAGGCCGTGCGTTCGCCCCCCGCCTACCGACGCAGCCGCGCCACCGCCATTGGTGCCACGGCCTTCCTGATGCTCGCCCTGCCCTTCCTGGTGCTGGGGGTGTTCTTCCTCGGCCAGAACGCGCGCATGGACCTGCGCTGTGAACCCCAGGGCCCGTGCGTCCTCACCCGCTCCAGTTGGTTGAGCCACGACGAGGTGGGCCGCTACGCGCCCGCGGACATCCAGGGCGTGGAGGTGGCCCGCAGTCGCAGCACCCGCAAGGGCGCGGCGCCCATCTTCCGGGCCCAGCTGCGGACGCGCTCTGGCGTCCAGCCGCTCGCCTACCAGTGGACGGAAGCCGAGCCGGAGGCCCAGGCCTTCGCGGACACCGTGCGGCGCTACCTCACGGGTCCCCGCACGGACGCACTCGCGGTGTTCCAGGACGACCGCACGGCGTCGCTGCGCGTGGGCGGCGCCTTCACCGTCGTGGGCCTGGGCGTGCTCGCCCTGAGCCTGTGGCTGCTCTCCCGCACGCTGGCGCACCGCAAGGCGGAGCGGGCCGCCGTCTCCTGACGGACAACAGAGCGCGTCGAAAAGCAGCCGGACGTGCGCCGCGGATTTTACTTCCTGTCCTACAGTGAAAGGCGCCTGCCCGCTTCCAGGCCCCTCCTGTGCGACCGCGGGGCAGGTGAATAGGTTGTGGCGAATGTTTCGACGCCTCATCGAGCGGATGCGGGGCCTGCGCCAGGCGGCGCCGTATCTTTTGCGGCCCGCGAACGTGGACGCGGACCGGGCGAAGATCTCCATCGCCCAGCTGGACCACCACTACTCCAACAAGGTCGTGGCGCTGAAGGACGTGAACCTCAACGTCCGCTCGGGTGAGTTCGTCTGCCTGCTCGGCCCGTCTGGCTGTGGCAAGTCCACGCTGCTCTATGCGCTCGCCGGCCACGTGGTGCCCACTGGCGGCCGCGTGGCCATTGACGGCAAGCCCATCCACGGGCCCGGTCCGGACCGGCTCCTGATGTTCCAGGAGGCCGCGCTGTTCCCGTGGCTCACCGTGCGCGGCAACATCACCTTCGCGCTGGCCGCCCGGGGCGTGCCCCGCGCCGCGCGCCGCGAGCGGGCCAACGCCTTCATCCAGCGCGTGCGCCTGGAGGGCTTCGAGGACACGCTGCCCCACCAGCTCTCCGGCGGCATGAAGATGCGCGCCAGCCTGGCCCGGGCGCTCGCGGTGGACCCCACCGTGCTGCTGATGGACGAGCCCTTCGGCGCGCTGGACGCCCAGACGCGCGTGCACATGCAGGAGATGTTGCAGGCCATCTGGCTGCGCTCCGGCAAGACGGTGGTGTTCGTCACCCACGACGTGCAGGAGGCCCTGATGCTGGGCACCCGCGTGGTGCTGATGGCGCCCCGTCCGGGCCGCGTGGTGGAGGACCTGGAGATCCACCTGCCCATGCCGCGCTCGCTGGAGGACCCGTCCCTGGACGCGATGGCGCGCGACATCCGCCACCGCCTGCGCGCCTCGGAGGACAACGCGCTGGAGGTCCCTCCCGCGGAGCCCGTGCAGCGCCGCACGCGCACACCGTCCAGCCTGCCTCGCGCCAGCGTCGTGACCGGCCGTTAGAGGGGACACCGCCATGCTGAAGTGGGCGCAGAAGCTGGGGATGATCGCGCTGCTCTTCGCGCTCTGGGAGGGGCTGTCGCGCTCGGGCGTGTGGAACAAGCACCTGTTCCCCGGACCGCTGGAGGTGGTCCAGGCGCTCATCGCCATGGCCCGCGACGGACAGCTGGGCAGCGCCACGCTGCGCTCGCTGGGCCGGCTGACACGCGCCTACCTCATGTCGGTGGCCATCGGCGTCCCGCTGGGGCTCTGCATCGCGCGGCTGTCCTTCTTCCGCAACGCGGTGAAGCCGGTGGTGATGGGCCTGCAGGCCCTGCCCTCCATCTGCTGGCTGCCCCTGGCCCTGTTGTGGTTCGGCCTCAACGACGCCGCCATCCTCTTCGTGGTGGTGATGGGCAGCGTGCTGGGCATCGCCATCGCCACCGAGGACGCGGTCAACGGCCTGGACCCGCAGCTGGCCCGCGTGGCCAGGACCCTGGGCGTGCGGGGCCTGCGCTTCTACTTCGGCGTGCTCCTGCCCGGCGCGCTGCCCGGCATCGTCACCGGCCTCAAGCTGGGGTGGAGCTTCGCGTGGCGCGCGCTGCTCGCGGGCGAGCTGCTCTTCGTCTCCGGCGGCCTGGGCCAGCTGCTCACCATGGGCCGCGAGCTGATGGACGTGTCCCAGGTGATGGCGGTGATGCTGGCCATCATCCTCATCGGCATCACGGTGGACCGCGTCCTCTTCCAGACGGTGGAGACGCGCCTCAGGCGCAGGTGGGGCCTGACGGCGTCCGTGTGAGCCTCAAGACGCTTGCGCACTCGCGGGCATTGATAACAGGCGGGGAATCTCCAGTAGCGTGACGCACCATGTCTTCCGCGCGTCCGCTGTCCCTGCTCCTCGGTGTCTGCGCCGTCCTCCTGATGGGTGTCACGTCCTGCAAGAAGGACACGCCCTCCGGCGCCAACGCGCCCCTGCGCGTGGCCTTCTTCCCCAACATCACGCACGCGCAGGCGCTGGTGGCGAACTCGGAGGGGCTCTTCGGGTCGCAGCCCGGCATGGGCCACGTGGAGGTGCGGCAGTTCAACGCGGGCCCCGCGGCCATGGAGGCGCTGGTGGCGGGCTCCGTGGACGTGGCCTACGTGGGCCCGGGCCCCGCCATCAACACGTACCTCAAGGCCGGCAAGGAGCTGCGCATCATCGCGGGCGCGGTGAACGGCGGCGCGGTGCTGGTGGTGAAGAACGCGAAGACGGCCGCGGAGCTCAAGGGCAAGAAGCTGGGCACGCCGCAGCTGGGCAACACGCAGGACATCGCCCTGCGCACCTGGCTGAAGGGCCAGAAGCTGAGCATCACCACGGACGCGGGCGGCGACGTGCAGGTGATTCCCATCAGCAACCCGGACATCCTGGCCCAGTACCTCCAGGGCGCCATCGAGGGGGCGTGGGTGCCCGAGCCCTGGGGCGCGCGCATGCTCGCCGAAGGGGGCGGTCACATCCTGGTGGACGAGCGCGACCTCTGGCCGGACAAGCGCTTCCCCACCACGGTGGTGGTGACGACGAAGAAGGTGCTGGAGACGCAGCGCCCGCGCATCGCGGCGCTCCTGGGCATCCACGTGCGGCTCACCGAGCGCTGGCGCGCGGACCCGGCGGCCTTCGCCACGTCCGTCAACGCCGCCTTCGGCCAGCTCACGCGCAAGCCCCTGCAGGCGCCCGTGCTCCAGGACGCGTTCTCCCGCCTGGAGCCGAGCCTGGACCCGGTGCCCGCCGCGCTGAAGACGTCCGCCGAGCACGCGAAGTCACTGGGCTTCATCCCCAGTGATGACATCGCGGGGCTCGTGGACCTGAGCGTCCTGGACGAGGTGCGCGGCGGCGGCGCGAAGCCGAACTAGTCCAGCTTCTCCCCCTGGAGGGACAGGGCCACGTTGTCCGTCTCGTCCACCTGGTAGAGGGCCAGGACCTGCTGCCCCTTGAGCGGTGGCTTGTAGATGGTCAGGTTGCTCATATCCAGTGGCACCACCGGCCCGGTCACGTCCCGCACGTAAAGGATCAACCCGGACCGCTTCACCACGGGTCCGCTGACCTGGCGCATCTTGTCCGGGTCCGGGGTGATTTGCCGCACGGACTGGCCCGGGGCGACGATGTTCGGCGTCAGGGTGGGGATGGTGCTCGGAACGTTCGACGGGCTGCTGCTCGCCGGATTGGTGTAATTCGCCACCATCTGCCCGGCCTGGTCGCCGTCCTTGGTGACCGTGGGCTCACTCGCCAGCGCGGGACCCGCACACAACAAGAGACCGAGCGTCGGCGCGGTCCACGCCATGGCTCGCCAACGTCTGGTGAATCCGTGCATCATGGTGCCACCTCCGTGTCACGGGGGCGCTGCCCCCGGGCTTTCCGCTCAAACGTAGGGTGGGCAGCACTGAATGTTCAGAGGCGGAACACGGACCGTGCGTGAGGCAGCTTCCCCACAGTAGGGTGGCGCGCACGCGAGCCAAGGACCGCTCGCATACAATACGAGGCACCTTTGGCTGGACGCACCGACGAGCAGCACCGCATCGCCCTCTTCATCGACTTCGAGAACCTGGTCACCAACACCGGCATCAGCGCCAACAACTTCGACCTGCAGCCCGCCCTGGACCAGCTCCTGGAGCAGGGCAAGGTCGTCTTCCGCCGCGCGTACTGCAATTGGTCGCGCTTCGAGGACGCGAAGCAGCGCCTGCACGACGTGGGCGTGGAGCTGGTGGACGTGCCCCCCTCCACCCGCGCAGGCAAGAACAGCGCGGACATGCGCCTGGTCATCGACGCGCTGGAGCTGTGCTACGCGCGCGAGCAGATTGACACCTTCGTCATCGCCTCCGGCGACAGCGACTTCTGCCCCCTGGCGTACAAGCTGCGTGAGAACGGCCGCACCGTCATTGGCCTGGCCGTGCGCGAGGCCAGCTCCCAGATGTTCGTGCGGGCGTGCGACCAGTTCATCTACATGAAGCCCAAGAACCGGGGCGAGTCCTCGCACAAGGACAAGGACCACGGCGGCCGGGGCTCCAAGTCCGACGAGGGCAAGGGCGGCAAGCGGGGCGGGAAGGGCCACGACAAGGGCCACGACGCCAAGGGCGGCAAGGAAGGCGCCGAGTCCAAGGGCGGCAAGCCCAAGGCGGCGGAGGTGCCCGCCGTCGCGCGCGAGGTGGTGCAGAGCCTGCTGCGCCGCGCGACCGGCCCGCTCAACCCGTCGCTCGTCAAGGAGACCATCGTCCGCAAGGAGCCCGACTTCGACGAGCGCGACCACGGCTTCTCCACCTTCGCGCGGCTGCTGGAGGCGCTGGAGCAGGAAGGCCTGCTGCGCCGCATCCAGCAGGGGCGCCAGGGCTACATCGTGGGCCCGGACTCGGACGTCGGCGCTCCGGCGCGCGAAGCCAAGGGCAGCAAGGGGCGCCACGCCAAGGCGCCCGTCCCGGTGGAGGAGGAAGAAGAGGAGCTGGAGTCCTACCCGGACCCGGACGACGAGGGGCTCTAAGACCCCCCGCCCGCGGGTCCACTACGTCGCGCGCGGCGTGGTGGACTCGCAGAGGTGCTCCAGGAACTCCGGCAGCAGGCGGGCGGACATCACCCACAGCTTGCCGTCGCCCAGGTCCGCCAGGGACACGCGCTCCGCGTACTCCACGCAGGTGGCCTCCACGTAGTGGACGAACACCTTGCGGTCGCGCGCGCGGTACCACTCCGCCGCGCGGCCCAGCAGCGCCACGAACGCGTCCTGCACCTCCGGCCGCGCGTCGTCCTCCAGCGGCACCAGGCGCACGCCGTCCAGCACGTTGAAGAGGTTGAGGCCCGGCTGCGCGGACTCGAACACCGCGAAGGCCACGGCGCGGCCTTCATGGCGGGCCACCACCAGCTCACGCTCGCGGGACAGGCCGGCGTCACCCCAGCCGGTGCGCGTGGTCTCCAGGTCGAAGCGCTCCGGCACCAGGTCCAGCGCTTCGCGGTAAGCCTCCGGGCGGGTGTCGGTCACGCGGGCGAAGAAGCTGGCGCGCTCCTCCTGGGTGGGTGCGCCCAGGGCGATGTTCGCGGGCTGCGTCCAGGCGCTGTCCACCTCGCCCTCCATCAGGCGGAAGGGCACCAGGCACGTCTGGCCGGTGTGCGCGTACCAGGTGGCGAAGTCGAACTTCGTGTAGCGCACCCAGCGCACGTTCGCCTCGCAGTAGGCGAAGAACCACTTCACCTCCGGGTCCACCTGGGTGGGCTCGTAGCCGCGCAGGTAGATGTCGCGCAGGGCCTCGCGAGCGGTGGAGCGGCTGCCCGGGGGCTGGTGCCGCGCCAGCTGGTGCGCCATCCAGCTGCCCGCGTAGGGCTTGAGCACGGACAGCGTGGCCTCCATGCCGTCCTCCGCGGGGCGCACCACGCGGTAGCCCAGCAGCGGCGCCTCCTGGAGCTTGTCCTGCGTGCGGGAGAACTGGTCGCGCAGGCTGGTGAACTTCTCCGGCTCCTTGCCCGGGAGGCGGAAGTAGCCGGAGCGCTCGAAGAGCTTCCAGGTGGCGTCGTTCCAGTCGCCCTCCACCTTGGTGGTGGGGTGGGCCTGGGCCTCCACCAGCGCGCGCCACGCGCGGGCCCCTTCGGCGTCCAGGGGCCGGACGCTCACGCCGCAGCGGCGGCCGTTGGGCGTGCTGGAGATGTTTCGCACCTCCGCGCGCAGGCGCACCGGCGCGTGGCCCTCCAGCCCGACCTCCATCACCGGCAGGCGCAGGCCCGGGTACATCAGGTCCTCGCCGGGCTCGGTGAGGAAGGACAGGCCTTCGTAGGAGACATCCAGCAGGCCGCGGTGCACGTGCACCTGGGGCCAGAGCGGGTGGTCGAACTCCACCGTGCAGGACGCGGCGGCCTGCGTGCGGCGCAGCCAGCGGTGGCGGAAGCGCACCAGCGACGTGGGCGCCGGCATCAGCAGCAGGCCACCCTCCACGCGCGCGGCGTCCATCTGGAAGTGCACCACGCTGGAGTAGCCGAACGCCTCCAGGGTGAGGGGCCCGGGGGGAAGCGTCCCGTGCAGCTGCCAGCCGAACGCGTCCTGGAGCGGCTCGAAGAAGGCGCAGGTGACCTCCGCCACGGTCTGGCCATCGCGCGAGCGCAGCACGCCGCGGGCCTGGCGGGACGCGAGCGCTTCACAGATGCGCGCGACGCGGTCCGCGTGGTCGATCTGCTCGCGCCACACGGGCCGCGTCTCCGGCGTGAGCAGCAGGCCGTTGTCACGCAGCGACTCCAACAGGCCCACGATGCGGCGGCCCGCGTCCAGCGGCGGCGCGACGAAGCGCAGGCTCACCTCCGGGCGCATGGCGTTGACGCCAATCACCTCCGCGTCCAGCGCGGTGGCCCACCGCTCGCCTTCACCCACCACCACGGACGCGGCCTGTCCCTTGCGGGGCACCGCGCGCGACTCCAGGTGGAGCGTCAGGTGCTCCAGGGACAGCTGCACCAGGCGCCCGGGAGAGAAGTCCGAACCAAACGAGGCCGCCGCGCTGAGCTCGGTTCCCATCCGGTATCCGAGGAGGGCTTCGCGGCCGGCCGGCGCGTCGTGAGTGTCAGTGTGCATGCGGGGGCTCCCTGATGTCCTACGGGGCATGATCCTACGACGTCCGAAGAAACTGTGTTGTCCCCAGTTACGCGTGACCCGGGGAACTCGGATTCCCACAGAGTGGAGATCATTCATCCCTTCTGCACTGAGACCTTCGGGCTGGAGCGGCGGCCACGCATTGGACTGTCGCGAATTGGTTTCTCACGAGTCGGGGATTTCCTTCACGGACAGGCGCATCACCTTCCAAGACAGGTGCGGACCTGTCCCTCCCCTCGGGTCGCGCGGACCCCGGAAACACAGGGTGATTCCGACACATGGAACACGAGGGACATGTCGCATGTCTACTGGTGAGACAAGGCATGCCTTGGGGGACAGAGGTTGGTGCGACACACGTCGGGGATGACTCGCCTCCCCGCGAGGCGTTATCCCGGGAGCACGCCATGTCCTCCGCCCTGTCCACCCTCTGTCTCCACTGCGGAATGTGCTGTGACGGCACCCTCTTCACCCAGGTGCCACTGCGGCCCCCCGAGGCGGAGGCCCTGCGCCAGCGCGGCCTGTCGCTGGCGGTGAAGGAGGACGGCACGGAGGTGTTGCCCCAGCGCTGCGCCGCGCTGGAGGGTCTGTGCTGCACCGTGTACGAGGAGCGCCCCGAGGCCTGCCGTCGCTACCGCTGCCAGCTGTTCAACGCCCTGGCGGAGGGAGAGGTGTCCCTGGAGGAGGCGAAGGGCGTAGTGGATACCGCGCACGCCAAGGTGGACGCGGTGGTGCGCGGTGTGGGTTCCGCTGAGGACGGAAGGGGCCCCGCGATGCGTCAGGCGCGGGTGGCCGCGGCCTCGCTGACCCTGGCTCCCGAGACACGAGAATCCCTGGCGCACGCGGAGGTGTACCTGGACCAGCACTTCCGGGGGCGCTTCCGCCGCTCGGGCGGCTAGCGTGGCGAGGTCCTGTTCTCCGACCGAGGTCCTGCTCCCGTGAAGACGTCCCTGCTGGCCGTGTTGTCGTCCGCCGTGCTGTTCGCTGGTGCGCCTGCGTTCGCGCAGAGCAGTGAGTTCGTGAAGTCCGCGCAGGTGGACCTGGACGGGGACGGCAAGCCGGACGCGGTGTCACTCACGGCGGGGGAGGACGGGAAGTTCACCTTGAAGGTGGGCGGCGCGACGTTGAAGGGCGACGCGGCCGGCAACGAAGTGCCGGGCTTCCAGGTGGTGGACCTGGACACGGGCGACAAGTGGAAGGAGCTGCTGGTCCAGACGCTGGGGGAGCTGGACGACGGTCACCGCTACTTCGTCTACGGCTACGACGGCAAGGCAGTGAAGCTGTTGGGGGACGTGCACGCGCTGACCGAGGCGAAGGGCAACGGCATCGTCCTGGTCGATAGGTGGATGGCGTTCTGGCAGAAGCGGGACAAGTACACGCTGGACCGCAAGGCGTGGAAGCTGGTGCACGTGCCGCAGGAGCTGTACGCGGTGACGGCCGAGCCCGGGAAGGAGGTCACGGCCACGGTGAAGAAGTCCTTCCCGCTGACGCAGAGCCGCACGGGCTCCGCGGTGCTGGCCACGACGGCGCAGGGCACCAAGGTGACGGTGCTGGCCGCGAGCGTCCCCGCGAAGGGGGATGTCCTGTACCTGGTGAGGTCGTCCACCGGGCTGCTGGGCTGGGTGCCCGGCAACATCCTGGTGGAGTCCACGGACGGGTTGCCGCTGGCGGGGTGAGTTACTCCGTCCCGGGCGAAGCACGCATGAGGAGTTCCCCAGTAATCACTTTCACCCTGGAGAAGTCGAGGCCTTCCAGGGTGATTCGCCGCGCCACTGTTGCGGCGGCTTCCGGAAGGTCCGTGACACGGATGGGATTCGCTGGTGCCGCCTCCAGCCGGTAGGGACCTCCATTCGGGTCCGCGTCGAACGCGAACACGCCCCGCGCCGCCATCAACTGCCAGGTGTGATGGAACGGCGAAAGTGTCTGTGTTTCAGTTTGGCCATCCGTGGAACCCGGCAACGCGAGGATCGCTTCAATCGCGGTGTCGTGAGCGTCCGTGTCCTGCAGAAACGCCTCGGGGGCATAGCCCCTACCCGCGGTGCTGAAGAACCCGACGTGGCCCACGCCATCGCATGCGATCCAGTCGAATTCGTATCCGCTGATGTCCCTGGCCGTCTTCGCGCCCATGACTACTCGACCAGGGCGAACTCCACCCGGCCCAGCTGCTCATCCGTGGAGACGACCTTCACGGTGATGGGCATGCCCACGGTGAAGGTCCGCGTCTTGCCCACCATGGACAGCTCTCGCGTGTCCGGACGGTAGGGGCCGCCCGCGAGTCCTTCCGCCGGCACCATGCCCTCCACCCACATGCCATCCAGCTGCGCGACGAGGCCGAAGGGCTTCACTCGCACGATGCGCGCGGGGAACTGCTGCCCGATGCGGGTGGACATGAAGCGCGCCTCCAGCTCGTGGTGGCGGTCCCCCTCCGCGCGGCTGGCGGAGCGGGCTCGCACGTTGATGTGCTGGGAGAGTGATTCAATCTCCGGGTCCTCGTGCACGAAGTCGCGCCGGCCGTGGAGGTACGCCTTGATGAGCCGATGCACGGCGAGGTCCGCGTACCGGCGGATGGGCGACGTGAAGTGCAGGTACAGCGGCGCCGCGAGCCCGAAGTGCGGGCCCGGCTTCACGGTGTAGCGGGACGGGCCCAGCGAACGGCGCAGCACGGAGCGCAGCGCGGCCTCCGCCTTCGCTCCGGAGATCTGCCGGTCGAACGCGGCCAGGGCCAGCGGGGTGAGCTGCGCGCCGAAGCCCGCCGCGAACCCCGAGTGCAACGCGAACGCGTTCACGTCCGCCACGCGCTGCGGATCCGGCTGTTCATGCACCCGGTACACGGTGGGCACGCCACGGGTCATCATCCAGGTGGCGATGGCTTCGTTGGCCGCGACCATGAAGCGCTCAATCATGTTGTGCGCGGAGGTGTCCTTCTCCCCGGCGAGCCCGGACACGGCGCCCGTGGCGGTGTCGAAGGTGAAGCGCGCTTCGTCGCGGGACATGGCCATGCCGCCGCGAGCGGCTCGGGACACGGCGAGCCGCGCGGATGCCAGGCGGAACCAGGGCATGGCCTCGCGCACGGGCTCCATGGCGGGAGAGATGGAGTTGTCGTCGAGGAAGGCCGCGACCTCGTCGTAGTTCAGCCGCGCCCAGGAGCGGATGAGGCTCTCATAGACATCCGCGGCGGTGACGCGGCCGTCCGGGTCGATGCGCAGTTCAACGGTGAGACAGTGTCGCTCCTCGTTGGGCACCAGGCTGAGCCAGTGCGAGGACAGCTCCTCCGGGAGCATGGGGAGCACGCGGCCCGCCAGGTACACGCTGGTGGCGCGGGCGCGGGCCTCCAGGTCCAGGGGGGTGTTCTCCTTCACGGACTCGCTCACGTCCGCGATAGACACGAGCAGGCGCAGGGCGCCGTCGGGGCCCGCGGGCAGCACGGAGATGGCGTCGTCGATGTCGCGGGTGGACGGCGCATCCACGGTGACGGTGGGGATGGAGCGCAGGTCTCGCCGGGCGCCGCCCAGGGCGTGGGGGGTCTCCTTCGCACGGAGGGCTTCCTGGACGACCTCCGAGGGGAAGTCCCGGTGGAGTCCGTGGCGGGCGATGACTCGCTCCAGGGAGCGGTCCGCGCCGGGCTCCAGGCGGTAGAGGAGGACGACCTTCCCGTCCGCGATGCGGGCGACGACGGCGTCGTTGTGCTGGACGGCGGTGGTGCCCGGGTCCAGGGGCCAGTCGGTGTTGGAGACCTCCTTGTCGATGCGCAGGAAGAAGGCGCCCTTGCGCGACACGACCTCGCCGTAGACGACGGTGCGGGTGCGCTCCAGGAGCGACAGGCCAGACGCGGTCCACCGGCCCTCGCCGGACGCGGTCACGGTGGCAGAGACGACGTCACCCGCGAACAGGGGGTTCAGGTCCGGAGGAGGAATGAAGGCGGACAGCACCTCCGGGGTGCCGGGCTTCTGCACGGTGAGGAAGCCGAAGCCACGGGGATGCACGTCGACGCGGCCGGTGACGGTGCGCGGGGAAGCGGAGGTGTCCATGTCGGTGCCGTCGTAGCCCACCTCACGGGTAAGCGGGAGAGCCTGGGATACGCCTCAGGAAGTTACGGTTACGACGTTTACGAGCTAACCACGTCAATCAGAAGTAGGAGCAGGGGGGCAAATCAACTTGCGCTTGGGTCGAATATCCTTATATTGACAGGTCACTGCAACCTGTACACCCGAGGTCGACCATGTCCACGCCTGACACTCTCCCCTCTACCTCGCGTACTCCGGAACCGATTACCGCTAGCGATGTAACCGTAGGACAGGTGCGAAAGCTCGCTCAGCTCATTACCCAGGAGCTAAGCGACAAAAGCGGGCATCCGCTCTTCTCCTTGCTTGGTCCCAATCATGAGTCGATTCCTCTGCCCACTGACGTTCTTGCCCTGATGCAGCAACTACTTGCCATTCTTGCGTCCGGGGACGCTGTTACTGTGGTTCCCGTCCACAAGGAACTCACGACCCAACAGGCCGCGAACCTGCTCAACGTCTCGCGGCAGTACTTAGTGCAGCTCCTTGATGAGGGACGGATTCCCTTCCACCGCACAGGCACTCATCGACGTGTCTACAGTAAGGACGTCCTAGAATATCGTGCGCGACAGAAGTCCGATCGCCGTGCTCAGCTCGACGCTATGATGAGGGAGAGTCAGGATGCCAAGGGCTATCCTGAACTCGACTGACGACTGAGAGGACTACCCATTCCGTGATTCATGCCACATTTCCGGTCGTCCTCGATGCGAACGTCCTGATTCCCCTCACCGTCTGCGACACGTTGTTGAGCGCGGCGCATGAAGGGCTCATCCAGATCCACTGGACGGAGCTCATCCTCGAGGAGACGCGCCGCAACCTAGTCAAGGCCATCGGCCTGTCGGAAGAGAAGGCCGCACGACGCGTTGCCGCCATGAGATCTGCCTTTCCCGAAGCCATGGTGACAGGTCATGAGGGGCTCATTTCCTCCATGACCAACCACGAGAAGGACCGGCACGTCCTCGCTGCCGCGGTCCACGCGGGCGCCCAGACGCTTGTCACGAGCAACCTGAAAGACTTCAGTAGGAAACACCTGCCTGCATCGATCCAGGCCCAGGATCCCGACACCTTCTTTCAGCACCTGCTCAGCCAGGCACCAGACGTCGTGTTGGAAATGCTCCGGGCCCAGGCCGAAGCCCTGCGCAATCCACCCATCTCCCTGATGAAACTCCTGGACGGATTGGCGCGCAGCGTACCGGGCTTCGCCCGCGAGGTCCGTGAGATGCTGCCTCCTGTCCTCCTCAAATGACCGTCACTGGAAGCCAGGGGGCTTCCCACTGTCTGTCTTCAACCTCGCTCCCGGGTTCAGCTCGAACACGAGCCCGAACTGCCAGAGGCTGATGCGCTCCAGGAAGAGGATGTTGTAGTAGTCCTGCCCCCGTACGTACCTGGCGAACACGCCGAAGCCGGACGCCCAGCGCGGATTCGCCGCCGCCTCCACGCTCAGCGTTCCCCGCTGCGCCGGTGTCTCTCCGAACGGATGCGAGAACGAACCCTCCAGCCGGAAGCGGCTCCCGTTCACCTCGCGCTCCCCCACCAGTCCCACCCCCCAGTGCCCATTCCCATACACGTGGCGCTGCGCCGGGCTCATCCCTCCGGGTCCAATGGCTGAGTTCAATTCGTAGAAGGCATTCGCCCCCACCAGCCATGCGCTCAGCCGGTCCAGATCCACTCCGAACCCCAGCCGACTGTGCAGTTCGAAGCGCAGCACGTTCGTGGAGAAGCTCCCCGTGATTTCGTTCAACGGCAGCGTCCCCTCCGCGGGCTCGCAGTTCGGGTCCGTCCCCGTCTGGTTCGCGAAGAAGCACCCGTCCTCGCCGTTGGAGTAGTGCCCCGCGATGACGTTCAACCCCAGCGCCAGCACCCGGGGCGCTGCGTCCTTGTCGGGGCCGTGCAAGAGCCGCAGATGCGCCGCCTGGAGCGTCAACTTCATCAGGTACGACGGCGGCAGGATGGGGTTGCTGTCCGTGTTCGCCATCCGCAACCGGATGTTCGGCGTGAACACCGCCGAGAACAGCGTCTCCCTCCCGTCCTCCTTGAAGTCGTCCAGCTTCAACTGCGGCAGGAAGAGGTTCGGCGCGAACTGGCCCTCGAAGACCAGCGGCAAGGGCGAGTCCGGGTCCCCCTGCCGCTGGATGCGGCTGGGCGACACGAACAGGTACGTGCGGTCCAGGAACAGCGGCGTCTGCAGGTCGTACTCCACGTGGAGCCCCTTCGCCTCCGCCCCACCCCACCCGATGAGC
>NZ_RAWP01000137.1:0-22237 GCF_003668935.1 Corallococcus sp. AB032C
GTGTGCGGGGCGTCGAGCGCGCCGGTGCCGTACGCCGCGTCTGGAGCCAGCGATGGACCTGCCGCGAGGTGCCGCCAAAGCCCTTGACGCGAATCTCACGCCAGAGCGCGAGCGCATTCTCGCAGCCGGCGGACTGCCTCTGTGCGAGGTACGCCACGAAGGGGTCGAGGATACTTGGACCGGGGAGTCGAACCGCACGTTCTGGAAAGGTTTCCGCATGGGCGTACTTGCGCACCGTTGCTCGCGCCAGTCCGAGGGTGCGGCTGATTCTCAGCAGGGGCTCTCCATCCAAGTGCAGGCGTCGCACCGCCTCGTAGGAGGCGACTCGGCGCGCCCTGCTATCCTCACCGGCGCGCGATTCAGCACGCGTGCGCGGGAAACTGGCGTGACGACGCACGGGAGAGTCATCCACGCTCGCCACTTCGGGCAGGGCCCGCAGGCGCGAGTGATTGCCAGTCAGCCAGCGCTCCACCATCTGCCGCCCATTGAGTAGCAGGTGCCAGCGGTCCGCGACCTGCTGGGCGCCGGGCGCACCGAGAGTTGCCGCACGTGCGTACTCGGTGGAACGATCTCTGGCGATGAGTTCGACGCCTGGGTGCTCGCGCAGCCATGCAGCGACAGTCGGTGCCGAGCGGTCAGGCAATAGGTCGACGACGCTGTGTGCCTCCAAGTCGACGAGGATGGTGCCGTAGGTGCGGCCTTTTCGCAGGGCCCAGTCATCTACTCCAAGGACCCGCGGCTGTGTCTGCGGAGGGAGGGGAGCGCTGTGCATCAACCGGGGCAGCGTGTCGGGACTCGTCGACATGGCGAGTGGCGTGAGAAGCCTGGCCCCGGCTTCTGCTCCCGCCGTCATGCCCACCGCGCGCTGCGCCGTGGCGAGCCGATGCGTGCGCCGGGCACGGGGGGCGAGCAGACGAGGCAGGTGCTCCGCGAAGGTGCGGCGCGTGCACGTCCTGTTTCGACAGGAGAAACGGCGCACATGCAGATGAAGCTGAACAGCGCACCCAGCAGAAGGCAGGTCGGCCGGGCGCCGGACGTAGGTGCTGTGCGGCGTGTTGCTAAGCACCTTGCAGGAAGGGCATCGCGCGCTTTTACCCTCTGGGCGTACCACGACGACAGCGTCCGCTGAACTGCGACGTGTCACGCGCTCCACCCGACAGCCGGGAGTCGAGTACAACTCTCTCATTCCCAGGAGTACTCGCCTCGATAGCCTCCTGTTGACACCACCTGCTTCCTTGCTCGCGGATCACATTAAGTGCGGGAGAGCCACGGAGCCGGGGCAAGCTCACCGGTTCCTTCGCTCGAGGTTGTGCGGGAGACACTCCCGCGCCCGGCTCACTCCAGCCCCAGGTAGACCAGTCGCGTGAGCTGGAGCAGTGGCTGCTGCGCCTCCGGGTCGAGCGCGGAGAAGACGGACACTTCGAAGACGAACATGCCTCCCTGCTCGGATGCCGGGTTGTTCTTGCGCCACTCCGCGATGGCCTCCACCAGCTCCTTCACGTAGGTGCTCGTGAACGGCGCGTTCGGCCGTAGGAAGACCGGCAGCAGGCTCACGAGCCAGGTGTCCGTCTCCGCAAGCAGCCTGCCTGCCCGCGTGTTGGATTGGGCCCGCAGCGCCGTGCTCGTGCCCACCGTCGGCTCCGCGAGCTGGTAGCCGTAGTAGCAGGCCGTCTTCACCGTGCGGCCCTCGCCGCCTCCTTCCAGCAGCAGCGCGTAGAGCGCATCCAGCGACTTCTCCAGGTCCGAAGCCAGGTTGATGTTGAAAGCCGAAGTGAACGCGTTGAGCGGTACCGCCCGGTTGGAGAAGCGGGCCTCCGGTGTCTGGTAGATGAAGTCGGACTGCGTGGCCCGGTCCACCAGCAGGTCGTCGTTGCGGCGCAGCGACACTCCCGCCGTGCCGTTCTCCACCGTGCCCAGGCTCCGCTTCACGTACCCGAACCGCAACGTCAGCGGCCGCCCCGCCAGGATTCCCGCCGGGTAGCGGTAGACCGCCTCCTGCGCGTCTGACGCCGTCAGCTCCAGCTTCACGAACGCGACGCCGTCCACCGCCACCGACAGCTCCGGCCACGTACCTTCGTAACCCTCCGGGACCTCCAGCGCCTCCAGCGTCAGCGTGTCCAGCTCCGGCGGGATGCTGCCCGTCCTCGTGTCGCGGACCCGGTACACGAAGCGCAGCAGCTCGGGCGTGTCCAGCGACTCCTTCGCGCTCAGCGCCGCGCCGCCGCCCACTCCCGCCATCAGCTCCGCCATCGCTTGCACCGCCCCGAGTGCCTTCGGGTCCTCCTCACCCGGCGTCAGCGTCAGCAGCCTCGCCAGGTCTTCCTTCACCTGCGGATAGACGCTGATGAACTGCGCCAGGGCCTGGAACAGGTCCTCCGTGAAGGCCTTCGGCTGGGCTCCCTGCGTGGGTGCCTCGTTGAAGATGACCTCGACGCGCAGCTCGTCCTGGTCGGACGTCTGGCTCTCGAAGTCGAAGGTGTAGTCCCACCGCGTCGTCTCCTCCAGCTTCGACGCCTCCGGGAAGCTCACGGTGGCGGCCTGGCCCTTCAGCGACGGCGGCGTGGGATAGGCCCGCAGCGGGATGGGCACCACCACCTGCCCGATCTGCGTGTCCACTCCGGCGGGCTCGCGACCCTCCTCCCCCAGCGGCAGCACGAAGGTCAGCCACGACGAGGACTGGTAGCCCTCGATGCCTCCCTGCTGCCCCACCTCGTGCTCCAGCTCGTTGAGCACGTAGTCCAGGTCCAGGAAGAGACGGCGCGTGTCCGCCGGCGACTTCACCGTGAGCAGGAAGTTGGCGAAGGCCCCACCGTCCGTGAGTGCCACCTTGGCCGTGCTCAGCGTGGCGTCCGGCAGCGCGGACAACAACCGCGCCACCCTCCCCGCATTCAGCAGCTTCGGGTCCCCGCGCACGCCCGTCGACGCCGCGAGCTGCGCGGGCGTGGGCTTGCTGGAGAACTCCGCCGCCACGTCCGCCAGCGTCTGGCCGGCCTTCACCGTCACGCTCTCGCCCTCGAAGTGGACGACGGCATCCGTCGCCAGCAGGTCCGGCAGGTCCCGATTGTTGTCGGCCACGCGCTCGACGGTGGCGTTGAAGAAGCCGGCCAGCCCGTCGAACGTCTCCCCCGCCACCACCACGCGGGCCGCGCTGACCAGGTTGAGGGTGGCTCCCGGCTTGAACAGCGCGTCTCCCTCGGGCACCGACAGCCCGTACGCGAGTCCCTCCAGGGTGGTGCCGAACGTCACGGCCAGACTGCTCAGCGTGTCACCGGGGAGCAGGACGTGGCTCTGCCCACCGAAGTTCACGGTGGTGCCCGTGTTCAGCAGGTCGGGCGCCTCCGCCAGCATCTGCGTGACGGCGAGCCGGCTCACCTCGTACTCCGCCGCCAGGGTGACGAGCGTCTCCGTGGTGGTGGTGAGGTGCAGGTCCAGCGTGGGCTTACCGGACAGGCGCGGGGCGGTGGCCGCGTCGGTGTAGGGCGAGCCCACGTCGACCGGGTACTGGATGATGGAGCTGACCTCGTACGCGCTGGAGAGGCGCACCAGGACCTGCTGCCGCAGCGCCTCGGCGGCCTGGGCCTGGCTGCCTCCGGTGCCCTCCACCACCGCGCCCACGTGGCCGGCGAGCAGCGTCGCCACGTCGCCCTTGGCCTTCACTGCCTTCTCGAAGGAATCGTGGCCGGGCTCGAGGAACCACGCGGGCACCGCGAAGGGCGCCGAGAGGAAGACGTCCGACGCGGACAGGAACTGCTGCATCCACGCGTCCAGGTCCACCGCCTGGAAGTCCTGCTCCTCGTACTGGTTCACCAGCCCCTTGCCGGACTCGTACTTCTGGATGCTCACGCGCGGGCGGGACACCAGCTCCGTGGACAGCGGCGCCAGGGCGTAGAACTCCGGCTTCTCGCGCTCCACCGTGAAGCGCGAGATGCCCGCCGCGTCGAACCTGACCGCCCACACGGTGGTCGGCCTCGGCGTGCCCTCCAGCGCTGCGGCGGGGCGGTTGCCGGTGGCCACCTTGAGAGTCGGCGGGAAGGCGTCCTCGAAGGCGCTTGCGAACGCGGTCAGCGCCAGGTCCTCGTCCACGTTGGGCAGGGTGCGCGGAGCGATGGGGCTCGAGTCCACCGCCACTCCGGGCACTCCCGCGAAGGCAGGGTCCACGCGCGCCGCCTCGCGGGACTCCTCCAGCACCACCGTCACCGCGAAGAGGGTGGACGGGTAGTCCGGCGTGACGTTCTCTGCGGAGAAGCGTGCGGGCCGGGGCGGTAGCAGGAAGCGCGCATCCGCGCTCACCAGCTTCGCGGTGTCCTTGTTGGCCTCGGCCAGCGCCGGCACCGTCGTCTCCACGCCGAAGTCGCGCAGGAAGCGCACGACCAGCGTGTTGAACGTGTCGTCCGCCGTCACCGTGAGCGAGTGCTCCGTTCCCTTCGCGTCCGCGATGTGCACCGTGGCGCCGGTGCGCACGAAGCCCCGCAGCGCACGGTTGACCTGGACCAGTGCGTCGCGGTCCACGTTGTAGTCCGAGGCCAGCGTGTCCAGGCTCGCGTCACTGCCTCGCGCCAGCGGGCCGGTGAAGAGAGCATCCGGAACGAACATTCCTTCCGTCGCGGAGATGGCGCTCACGAGCTGCTCCAGCGTGGCGTCCACGCCCACGGCCTTGAACGCGGCCAGCACGTCGTCCATCGAGTCGCCCGCGGAGGTCTTCACCGTCTGGCCTCCGACGGTGATGGACTTGTCCGCGGCGAAGACGGCGAGGGCGCGGTTGGGCTCGGCGAAGGCCAGCGCGGTGACTCCGAAGCGGCCCGCCACCACGTCCAGGGACACGCCCTCCGGTGCCTGGAAGGGCACGAAGAGCGTCGCCTCGCGAGCGGGATTCCAGATGACCTGGTCCGGGATGAGCACGCCCGCGCCCTCGCGGAGCGACGTCTGCGCGTTGGCCTCCACGAGCTGCGCCAGGGTGATGCCATTGAGCGCCGCCAGCGCGGCGAGCGTGTCGGCCGCTCCCGGCGCCACGGAGGAGCCCTCCAGCCGCAGCGGGGTGCCGGTGACGAAGAGGTCCGGCGGCGCCAGGGTGTTGAGCGCGGCCAGCTCCGCCACCGTGCCGAAGCCGTCCTTCGCGGCGAGCTTCGCGAGCGTCTCGCCCGCCTGAACCACGTGGTCGTCCACCTTCAGCACGGCGTCCTTCAGGAACATGCCGGGCAGGTCCTGATTGGCCACGGCGAGCTGCGCCACCGTGGGCTCCAGGTTCAGCGCCTGGAAGCGGAGCACCAGCGCGTCCAGGGACTCACCCTGCACGGTGAGGAGCGTGGTCCCCTGGAAGGTGAAGGGCTTGTCCGCGGCCAGGATGGTCGTGTCCGGCGCGTTGGCCGTGGCGATGCGGCCGGCGTTGGCCTCCAGCGTGGTGGCGAGCTGCGCCAGGGTGGCGTCGTCGCGCTCCACCGTGTGCGTGCGCGCCTTCGTCGAGACGTCCGTGCCGGCCTGGAGCGGCGCGTCCGCGTTGAGCTCGGCCAGTCGGGTGGCGTCCAGGCCGGAGGCGTCCGCGAGCTGCTTCAGCGTGAAGCTCGCGGGCACCACCTGGAAGTGCGGAATGACGACCGCGCCCTGGAAGAGGGCCGACGCCTGGGACTGCGCGTTGAGGTCGCCCAGCGCGGCGGCGTCCGTGGCGAAGCGCTCCAGGAGGTCCGCGAGGTCCTCGCCCTGCGCCGTGGCGTGCTCGTACGCCTGCTGCCACATGGCGGTGGAGAGGAAGACGTAGCCCGCCCCGATGAAGTGGCGCAGGTGCGTGCGGTCCACCGGGTAGCCCGCGCTCCCCACCGGCAGCGAGCCCTGGTCTACCGACGTGCGCAGCCGGAAGCCCACGTCGTCGGAGAACACCTGGTAGTACGCCTGCTTGAAGCGCGTGGCATGCGTGCTGGCGCTGAGCACGGCGTTGACGAGGCCGCTGCCAGGGAAGGTCACATACTTGAGCAGGTCCAGCTCGGCCGACACCTCCAGCGTGGGGTTGCTGCCCGTGCCCTTGGTGAAGAGGTAGGTGGCGGTGACGCCCGGCCACGAGGACAGGCCGACGATGCGGTCCGTGTAGCCCACCGTGAGCGGCAGGTCCGGAATGGCCACGTCGGGCGGCACCCGGTTGCCGTACACGTCCTGGAAGTCGAACGTCAGCTCCAGCTTCGACAGCGTCTGCGTCGCCGCGTCGTAGCGGATGCCCGCGTACGGGTTGTCCTTCCGGGCTGGCAGCGCGGGCGCCTCGGGCACGGGGTTGGTGAGGCCCAGCCTCCAGGCGGGCAGCACCTGCTGGAACTGCCAGAAGGCGGGGTCCGTGTTGGCGAACGAGGGCACGGGCAGGCCGGCGGTCTGCTCGGGGTCCTCCTCCACCGGGCCCGGTGGCAGGCCCTGGTTGCCCTTGCGGAAGAAGGCATTCTCCGTCGCATTGAAGGACAGCAGGCTGTAGAGGCTGCGCGTGCGCTGCTCGGGCGAGGGCGTCTCCTGCTCCGGGTTGCGGCGCTTCGCCTTGAAGCCCACCGCGCCCGCGGGCATCGTCGCCGACGCCGCCGTCTCCGACTGGTCCGCCGCCTGCGCGAACAGCATCATCCGCGACAGGTCGATGTTCTCATCGAGCAGCGCGCAGTTGTTGAACGGGTACAGCTTCCGGTCCGGCGAGGCGGAGCGCGACTGCGCCCTGGGCACCACGACGAACAGCAGCGTGGCCAGGTTGCCCTCGGTGAAGAGGTTGTCGGGCAGGCCCGTGCCCTCGGCGGTGTAGTAGTTGAGGTAGAAGCCGCCGGTGCCCACCGCGCTGATTTCCCAGACGAGGCGGATGAAGTCGCGCGCGGCCAGCAGGTTGGCGAAGTAGTCGCCGTTCTCCGGCACGGCGGTGGCGGCCAGGGGCGCCCGAGCCTGCGGCCCGCTGTGCGTCACCGTGCTGAGGTTCGTCTTCAGCATGGAGGTGAGGCCGCCATCCACCGCGTCCGAGGCCAGTCCCTGCGGCGAGCCGGGCGAGGGCGCGTAGAGGAGGAAGAGGTCCGCGCCGTCCGGCTGCTTCGCCGGGTCCAGGAACTGCCAGGCGGACAGCAGCAGCTCGCGGCCTCCCTCGTCCGTGCCGAGCATGAGGTAGCTGTTGGGCAGGAAGCCCTCGCCGGTGTCCGAGGGGATGCGGCGCAGGGACACCTCGACGGCGCAGGCCCAGTCGTAGCCGGACACCTCGCGCGGCTTCATGGGCGCGCCCGTCTGCTCCACGCCCACCATGAGCTGGTAGGGGACGGCCGTGCCGCCCTCGGTGGCCTGCGCGTGGGCGAGCAGGTTGTCCGGGAAGTACCAGAGGCCCGGCTGGCCCGCCTGCTGCTCGGGCGCGGTGCCGGCGAAGGGCGGCGGGCTGGCGGCCTGCCACACCAGCCCGGTGGTGAGCGCGTACTGGACGGGCACGTCCTGGCGCACCGGCAGCGCGGTGGGGTTCTCCTCGAGCTGAGGGGAGAAGGTCTTGCTCGGGGCGTTGTCCTGGAGCTGCTGCGCCGTCAGCGAGACGACCAGCTTCGAGTCTCCGGGCACGTTCAGCACCGTGCCCGTCGCGAGCGGGCTCCACACCACGTCCGGGTTCAGCTCGACGAGCACCGCCTCGGCGACGCCGTAGCGCGAGGCGAGGCCCGCCAACGTGTCTCCGTCCACGGTGGTGTACAGCGTGGCGAAGCGCAGCCAGCTCGCGCCGCCGCTGTTGGTGAGGGTGACGTCCAGCCCGTCGGTGGGCGCGGCCGGCGCGGCGAACTGCTGGCCGGTGAGGGCGTAGAGGGCCTGGGTGTCGCTGTCGGCGGCGTCGCCCTCGCGGATGGCCTGAAGGGAGAGGCGGAAGAGGGACTCCGCGTCGGGGGACAGCGGGCGCAGGCCGTGCAGCAGGAAGCGCGACACCTGGGCGGCGGCGTTGTTGCTCTCTCCGCTCGTGCGCACCTGCTCCAGCAGTGCCTTCACCCCGAACGAGGGGAGGTCCGCCAGCGTGAGGCGCGTGCCCGAGGGGAAGAGGCCTGGCACGCCGGCAAGCCGGTCCGCCAGCGTCTCCAGGGTGAGGTCCACTCGCGCTGCCAGCTCCTGGAGGCTGGGGCCTCCCTCCAGGTCCAGCGTGACGGTCGGCAGGTGCCACAGGCCCAGCGGCGCGAGCACGCGCGTGTCGCTGGTGTTGGCGCTGCCCACCTGGGCGGGGGTGAGGCCGAACAGGTTGCCCAGGCGCTCGAAGCTGTCGGTGGCCTGCACCGTGCGCTCCAGCGCGGGGATGCGCAGCGCGGTGCCGGGCTGGAGGTTGGGCCAGTCCACGCCCGGGTTGAGGTCCTGGAGCTGCTTCTCGAAGGCCGTCAGGACGCCGGGCTCCACCTGCACGGCGTCGAACGCGGCGGCAATCGTCACCACCGTGTCCGCCTTGCGCGAGACGTACTTGAGCGTCTCCTCCTTCGGTGCGATGCCCTGGTCCGTCACGTGGCCCACGGGGACGACGAGGCTCGTGCCCGCGGGTAGCGGCGGCGCGAAGTCCACGCCCGTGTTGAGGCCGGCAAGCGTCTGCTGGTACCAGTCCAGGTATTGGAGCAGCGCGCCCGGCTCCGGCGTGTTGCGCAGCAGGAAGAAGGCCGCGATGAAGGCGAGGCTGTCGCCCTGCTGGCTGGTGTAGGCGATGGAGCGGCTGCCGTCCTGCTCCTGGTTGAAGACGGCCAGCGTGGCGCCCGTGCGCAGCAGCGACGTGGAGATGAGGTTGTCCGCCTGCTCCACCAGCACGGCCGTGCCTCCCAGGTCGAACTGGTCGGCAATCCCCTGGAGCGTCTGCCCGTCGCGGGCCTGCCAGGTGAGGCCGGACAGGGACACGTCCGCGCTCGGGTTGACGCCCACGTCCGGATTGGCGCGGGCGACCTCTCCCGGTGTGAGGCCATACCGCGTGGCCACGCCGCCGAGCGTGTTCGTGCCCTGGAAGTCGTAGGGGTAGCGCTCCAGCAGCGACTGCGCGCACTGGACGGCGGACTTCGCCAGGAGCTGGAAGGCGTCGCGGAAGATGACGGTGGCGTAGGACTCGGTGCCCCCGACTCCCGAGGCGCGGAAGGACTTCAGCGCCTTGCGTCCCAAGGCGTCGGTGCCGGCCAGCGGGTCCGGCGCCACGTCCGACTCCACGTCCACCTGCGTCTGCCGGAGGTACTCGTGCAGGCGCTGCACGTACGCCTCACCCACGGGGTTGAAGAGGCCGAGGTCCCGCGTCACGCCGGTGGAGGTGGAGAAGGACAGGGCCGGCATCAGTGGCAGCGCGGTGGCGTTGCGCTCGCCCGTGCCTCCCTGTGCGTCCTGCGCGCTCAGCCAGAAGACGAAGTTGAGCCCCAGGAACCCGCTCAGGTTCTCGTAGCCGAACGCGGTGTTCGCCGTCTCCGGCCGGCCCAGCTCCGTGAGCAGGTCCTGGAGCTGCGCGGCGGTGACGTCTCCGTCCAGCCGGCCCAGCACGGCGTGGAGGCCCCAGGCCAGCAGCGCCTCCAGCAGCAGGTTGAAGGGCGTCTGCCCGTCGGGGCTCGCGGCCTCCAGCATCGCGCGGCCCAGGTGGGCGCCCTCGCGGATGTTGTTGGGCGCGAACAGCGACAGCACCACCTGCACCTGCGTGTCCTCCGGCTTGGTGCCCGCCACCGTCAGCGACGGCAGCAGCCACGAGAGGAGCTGGTGCGTGGCGCCGTCGAAGACGTTGACGGGCGTCCAGTCCGGCGCCGCCTGGGTGCGCAGCAGGGCCAGGTGATTCAGCGCGTGCGTGGCGCGGAAGGCGGCGGGCTCGGGCGCGTGGCGCGGGAGGGCGCCGAGCAGCGCCGCGGGCTGGGTCTTGCCGCTGGCCACCCGCCATGGCGGCGTGGTGCGCGAGCCGATGGAGAAGGACAGGTCCAGCTTCATCCGGAAGCTGAAGGAGATGCGCACGAAGAGAATCTTGATGCTGGCCGACACCGACACGCCCACCGTCAGCTTGATGGCGATGGGCTCGTGGGACTGGATGGTGAGCGTCGCACTGGCATAGGCCATGACGTTGACGCTCGCGGAGACGATGGCGAAGTCCACCTCGCCATAGAGCCGGCCGACGATGGCCGCGGTGCCCTGGATGAAGAAGTAGCGCGCGTCCGGCCGGGCCCGGTCGTCCGGGTTGAACCAGGCCAGCACGCCCTCGACGATGGCCTCCACGGTGAGCGTGAGGCCGGCCTTCAGTGGGCCCTTGTCAATCGTCTTCCCCAGGCCGATGGACAGGCCCAGGCCGAACTCGATGACGGGCTTGAAGTTGCCATTTGTGATGCGCGGCACGCGCTCGGAGGTGTTGCCGTCCAGCAGCGCGAAGTAGAAGCCGCCGTAGCCCACGAAGGGGAACACCTGCACGGCGAACGAGCGGCTGAAGTCGCGCCGCACGGGGAAGCCGAAGTCCAGGCGGAAGTTGCCGTTGGTGTAGATGTCGATGACCACCACCGGCAGCGTCACCGACACGGAGCCGAACTCGAGCTGCCGCATGGCGTCCGGCAGCTTCAATTCCAGGTGGTAGACGCCAATGTCCTCCGTCACCTTCCGGTAGAGGATTTCGAACGCCAGCCCCGCGAAGGTGCCCGCCTTCTCCCCGTCCAGGCCGATGCGCAGGCCGTACAGGTCCGGGTCGTTGAAGATGACGCTCAGCGTGAGCATGTTCATCAACTGGAACTGCGCGCCGAAGAGCCAGTTGCTGTCCGCGCTGAAGCGCAGGCCCGGCATCTGCGCCACCGGGTTGAGCGAAGTGTCCTTCACCGGCAGCACGGTGTTCTGCAGCGCGAGGATGGCCTGCTGCACGTTCTTGATGTCACGCGTGGACGTCAGCGCCACGCGCTGGCCCATGCCCAGGTAGTACAAATCAAAGAACGAGCCGCCCTGGCCGGGCACCACCGGAGGCGGCTGGTTGAGGGTGTCCCAGCGCAGCGGCTGGCCGGGCGGGTACGCCTGGTCCCCGAAGCTGCCCACGAAGCCCAGGTCCACCGTGCCCTGGCCGTTGCGCGTGAGATACGTGAGCGTGAGCATCTCGATGCGCATGAAGCCCAGGTCGAGCTTGATGGGGTACTGGACGCCCACCTCGCGCTTCGTGAAGTTGATGACCAGCGACAGCCCGTTGAGGCTGATGCGGTTGAGCACGTTCCACGGCGCGGGCAGCGTGAAGTCGGTGCCGGGCGCGGCGAGGTTGATGAGGAACTCCAGAATCTCACCGAAGCTCACGTTGCCCACGTTCACCTTGAGCACCGTGTCCACGCTCACGCCGCGCGTGAGCACGCCGGTGAGCGTGGCGTTGCGGTACGCCATGCGGAAGGTGAGCGTCTTGTTGGTGGGCGTGAAGTCATAGGAGACGCCCAGCAGCAGGTTGTTGAGCTGGAGCGAGCCGGAGAGGGATGCCGCGTAGGTGGGGCCCGTGGACGGCTTGCTGCGCTGGAAGCGCGCGAAGGCGCTGAAGGCGTAGGTGTTGCCGCCCAGCTCCAGCACCCAGGGCTCCGCCGTCCCGCCCTCCAGCGAGAAGGTGGGCGGCACCGTGGCGTAGGTGAGGGCGATGTTGCCCACCGCGAGGTCCGGCACGTCGTCCGGGAGCTTCACGCTGTCGGGCAGGAAGGTGGAGATGAGCTCGGTGAGGCTCAGCGACTCGCCAGCCTGCAGGCGGGCGGAGAACTCCCAGCCCGCGGGTGGGGGCAGCTTCGCGACGGCGACCTCGAAGCCCTTGCCGAAGAGCATCAGCGCGCCCACCACGCGCCCGGACAGCCCGTTGGGCGCGTACTCCACCTGGAGGGTGATGCTCTCGAGCTTGAGCGTGGTGACGCCCAGGTCCACGCTCCAGATTTCGTTCTGCCCCACCACCGCGCTGACGGCGTACTCCTGGGAGCGTGGGTTGGCCTGGACGTCGAGCACGTAGACGTTGAGGTCCACGCCTTCCGGCAGCGACACGTCCTGCCCCAGGAAGTGCTGAAGCACCTTGTTGGCTTCGATGGGCGTGTTCTCGTCCAGCGTGGCGCCGAAGTTGAGGTCCGGCAGCGCCAGCGTCACCTGCAGGCCCACGCCGCCGAGGTTGAACAGGCCCGTCACGTCCAGCGTCATGTTGGCCAGTGTGGGCCGCAAGGGCTGGAGCAACTGGTAGTCCAGCCCCACGCCCTCCACCGAGATGGCGCCGGGGATGACGGTCCACGACGTCTCGAGCTGGACGCCGATGCTGAAGGCGCCGAGGTTGGTCGGCGTGCTGCCCGCGTTGGCGCTCACCCCCAGCGTGAGCTGGGTGAGCCAGAAGGCGTCGCCCAGGGAGAACCCGGGAGGAATGAGCGCGGCCAGGTCCACGCCGCCCACCAGCCCGGCCAGCTCGGACAGGCCGGCGGGCAATTCCACGGGGCCGCCCTCCAGCTCGAAGGCATAGAGCGCCACGGCGGTGGGCGTCAGCGGCATGACCAGGGGGATGGACAGCGGGTCCGCCTCCAGCACCGTGGCGAGCTGCACGTGGCCGGTGAAGGGGACCACGGACAGGGGTGACTTGCTGTCCTCGTCCAGGCGCGTGCGAACGCGCAGCGTGACGTCCACGCCGAAGGGCCCCACGATGGCGCCTCCGGACGTGGGCGCGCTCAGGTCGAGGAGGGCCGCGGTTCCACCCGCCTTCATGTCCTGGAAGGTGATGGGGCCGGACAGGAGCAGCTCCGCGCCGCTGCCCAGCAGGAAGGCCACCGGCGCCAGGGGCCCCGTCTTCGCCGCCCCGCTGGAGAAGGAGAGGCCCTTGGGAATCTCGGGCGCGAGCCCGTCGGAGCCCGGCCCGAGCGAGCGCAGGCGCAGCGAGGCCGCAGACAGCGCCAGGAGGTTGACGAGGGTGGGCGCCACCTCCGGGAAGCTGTCCCCGAAGCGGTAGCCGGTGGGCAGCCGCGTGTCGAGCAGCACCTGTGCCTTGCCCTCCACCAGGTAGAAGTCCGCGGTGGCGGGTACGGGCGAGCCCTGCGACACCAGCAGGGGAAAGGTGCCCTCCGGCAGCGCGCCGAGCATGCGGATGACCTCGCCCTGGAGGCCCTGCTCGTCGATGCGCAGCACCAGGTCCTGGCCTCGGTAGTACCGCTCCAGCAGGGCCTGGATGTCGTCGGACTCCAGGGCTCCGGGCGGCAGCGTCAGCACGCCGTTCTGGGTGTGGTCAGCAAGGAGTTGCTGGAGACGCTTCAGGTCCATGGAGGGACGTCCGTTCACGCCGCCATGAGCGGCCAGCGGTCAGGGGAAGGTGAAGCTGAAGGTGATGGGCAGGTGGTCGCTGATGAAGAGCTTCACGAACTCGGCGGCCGACCTGTCGTCGGGGAAGGTGCCCGCGGGGTTGCCGGGTGCTCCATAGATGCCGGCCGCGAAGTTCGCCCAGTTGGTGATCTGCGGATAGATGAGGTTGCCAGCTGGAGTCACCGGCGCGCCCCCCGGCCCCGCGACGGCGGCCGCGGTGGCGGCGGTCACCAGCGGTGCGAAGGCGGTGACGGGCGCTCCCACGAGCGCGCCACCCGCCATCACCGCGGTGACCAGGTCGTAGATGACGCCCTGCGGGGGAGGGTTGACGACATCCGCGCCGATGCCCCGGAAGAACGTGTTGTCGAACTCCGCTCCGCGGAAGGTGAGCGGCCCGCCGCCCCCGGCGATGGGAGGACCGCCGATGAAGACGGTGAGCTTCACGGTGGTGCCGTTGGCCGGGGCGGCGGCACCCAGCGGCACGGCGACGTTCGCCATGTTCGCGCCAGCGTTGGCGAAGGTGGCCGGATAGCCGTCGTAGCTCTGGTCCCGGTTGACGGGGAGGGCCGCCGGGTTCCCGTCGATGTTGAAGTCTCCGCAGGCCAGCGCCCGGTTGCTGTTGCCCCAGGCGAAGGCCGCGGCCGGGTCACGCACCTGGTAGAGCTGCCGCGCGAAGCCGGCGACCTGGGTGCTCGCGGCGGGGGCGTTGTCCGTCCAGCTGTTGCTGGGCGCGTGGTGCGTCATCAGCGTCATCAGCGCGCCGCCCCCCCCTCCTGCGGCAGTGAGCAGGACGACGCAGTAGGCGGGACGCCTCGCTGAGTTGCGGATGAGGTTGGGGCTGACGCCGGTGGGAAAGTCCAGGTTGCCCCAGTTGTTGGGCGGCGCGAGCGGGAAGACCGGTGCGTTGTAGGCCCAGGGACTGGCGGGGACCGGCGCGGGCGGGCGTCCCTCCGCCACCAGCGTGAGCACGTGGGCGGGCCCGGCG
The DNA here is from genome assembly GCF_003668935.1 of Corallococcus sp. AB032C. Classification (NCBI taxonomy): domain Bacteria; kingdom Pseudomonadati; phylum Myxococcota; class Myxococcia; order Myxococcales; family Myxococcaceae; genus Corallococcus; species Corallococcus sp. AB032C. The sequence goes on from NZ_RAWP01000137.1 coordinate 14,201, forward strand.
CCGGCGGGGAACGTGCCATTGGACTGCGTGTTGGCCACGGCCGCGGCGCCCGTCTGGGGGGCGGCGGTCATCGTGAACTGGGCGGGGTTGTTGCGGTAGACGATGCCGTACCCCTCCCGGTTGGCGGACTGGGTCCAGCCGAGGTTCGCGGCGGTGGTGAGGGTGTTGTTGAGGCCTGCTGGCGCCCCCGCGGCGTAGGCGGCCTTGATGGTGTCGGCAATCCAGGGGGTGGCCGGGATGGCCGCGGCAACGGCGTTACGCAGGGCCACAAGGCGGGCGACCCCCGCCTGCTTCAGCTCCTGGATGAACAGGATGTCCGTGCCCTGCTGAGCCATGACCTGGGCGATGAAGTTGTGCAGCGGGACGTAGTTCCCCCGCGTGCGGTGCCTGAAGAATCCATAGTCCTGGATGTTCCAGGAGGTGACGGTCAGCGTGGGCATGCGGAGGCTCCCGGAGTCTCTGGCTGGTGGCTCACTCCGTGCCCTCGCCCGGCCCCAGCCGGCGGAGCGTGGGCGGTGGAGGTGGCGGCACGGGCGGACGCGGCGGCACGAAGCCGGGCTTCGCGAAGGCCGCGTACCAGCCCAGTGCCTTGTCGGAGTTCTGCCGCTCGGGGTTGCCGAAGAGGTACGCGGTGGTCTGCCCCGAGGGCGGGAAGCGCAGCAGGAAGAACTTCAGCGCGATGTTGTTGAAGCGGAGCATGAACTCCGACTCGGGCGACACCGTGAACTGGAAGCCGCCGATGGCTAGCTTCAGCGCGCCCTGAAGCGTGATTTCACGCTTGCCGCCCGTCATGCCCGGCAGGGACAGGCCGAGGAAGAAGCTCAGCCCGCGCGCATTGGGAGACCACGCGGCCAGCAGCGTGGCGCGGAAGTCCACGCGCGCCGCCAGCCCTCCGGGTGTGCCCAGGTCCAGCAGGAACTGGAGCCCGAACCAGGGGAACTTCACCCCGGACTGGCCCAGCGGCGCGTCCACGGCGGAGAAGCCCAGCGACTGCGGCGTGCTGCCCTCGCGCGCCTGCACCAGCCCGGCCAGCGTCAGCGGGAAGCGCTGGAAGAGGCTGCGCTCGCGCGCGCGGCTGCGCGTCAGGTCGAAGGACATGCCCCCCGCGTTGAAGGTGAAGACCTTGTTGGTCAGCAGCAGCGGGTCGAAGGTGAGGTCCAGCGCCAGGTTGGCGAAGCTCAGGCCGCCGTCCACCAGCAGCTCGCCGTCCTCGCCCAGCGTGGGGCCGAAGGACAGCGCGTCGAAGCCGGCCAGGGCCTTGAAGCGCAGCGTGCCCCAGAGCTGGAAGCGGGCTTGAATCGGTGCCGTGGCGGCGCCGTCTCGCGGCGGGTTGACGGTGACGAACTGCGTCTGGCGGACCTCGATGTTGTAGAGGACACCGCTGGTCATCGTGAAGACGTCCTCGCCCTGGCGGAGGAAGACGTACGAGTCCTGGTCGCCCTGGCGCTGGTAGACGCCGTCGAGGAGCAGGTTGTTGCCGCGGATGCTGCCCACCAGCGTGGCGGGCTCGCCGAAGAGCTGGTTCACCATCACCAGCACCTGGCTGGAGAAGCGCTGGATGAGCGAGTTGCGGAACAGCACCTTCAGCGAGGAGACCTTGTAGTCATAGGCGCGGTCCTGGAAGAAGAGGGCGTCCGGGCTCTCGTAGGCGATGAGGCCGAAGAGGGAGCTGTCCTGGATGGTCGGGGTCGTCAGGTCCGAGGACAGTGGGTTGACGTTGATGCCCACGTGGTGCGCGGAGAACTCCGCCGGGTCGATGCCGGCCGCCAGTCCCACCAGCTGCGGCGGCAGACTGGCCAGCGGGACGCGCACGTCGAGGAAGAGGATGCCGTTCCAGTTCGGGTCCTCGACCAGCTGGTTGAAGGCCGCGAAGTCCGGGTCCGGCCGCGAGGCGGCGTCGGCGAGGAAGGCCAGCAGCCGCTCGCGCGTCGCGGCCACGTCCGGGTTGAAGTCCTCGGCGGCCGTCCAGCGCGCGGGGTCGGCGGCGAGGGTGCTGAGCTTCTCACCGGAGAACTTGAAGAGGACGAGCGTGCCGCGCGCGTCCCACTCGTAGGGGGACAGGTCGAAGGTCCAGTCGCGGATGCGCAGCAGTGACGCGGCGCCGAAGCGCAGGAAGGCGTCGCGGTACTGCGTGTACTCCTCCTCCGTGAGCAGGGCCTTCAGGGCTTCCTCGTACCCGGCCAGGTCCTCGAAGCGCTGGTTCTCCAGCGGCTTCACCTTGTCGAGCACCGATTGGGGGACCATGCCCTCGGTGCCCAGCCGGGCGAAGGAGGTGGGCGTCAGCTCGTAGGTGATGGAGCCGCTGGACAGGAAGCGGGCCGCGCTGCTGATGACGAGGAAGAGCTGGTTCGTCTGGAGCGCGGCACGCAGCGGGCCGGTGACCTGCGTCCACTGGAGCTGGCGGGCTCCGCCGTCCGTCTGCGCGAGCGTGAGCGCCTTCCACTGCTGGAGCGTGGCGTCGAAGCGGGCCAGCAGGCCCTGCGGCGTGGTGCCCAGCTTGTCGTCCGGGGCGGCGGTGGCTCGCGCGGGGGCTATGCGCGCCGTGGGGGAGGAGAGTGTCAGGCGCAGCACCGCGTCGCGGCGGGCCGGGCTGATGGCGGCGTTCTCCAGTTGCCGGAACGGCGTCAGGTCCTCAGTGCGGACTCCCGCATAGGGCGCGAGAGGGAAGGCCGTGAGCACTTCCTCGCTCGCACGAGTCGGGACCCGGGTGCGCGAGGTCGTGACGGTGCTCGCAACCGAGCCTGCCGTAGCGCGGGCTGGTTGCGTGCTCGGGGCGAGCGCGGGCGTGTCCTTGCGCGGGGCCGCGGCGCCACGGGAGGGCGAGGTTGTGTCCGTGCGTGGCGTAGCGCCATTCGGGGCGCGGGCGGGCTCCGTGCCTCGGGTGGACGAGGGCGTTCTCGTCCTCGCCGCCGCGCCAGTCGGGGGCCGGGTGAGGGACGGCGTGACGGTGGTCGGCAGCGTGCCGCCGGGCACCTCCATGTAGCCGAGGAACAGCTTCGGGTCGGGCTGGAAGAGGCTCGCGTCGGCGGGCTGCGCGAAGTAGCCCACCGTGCTCCCACCCGAGGGCGGCGTGACGTAGGCCCAAGACGTGGTGGCCACGTCCGTCAGGGGCGCGTCGCGGCCCTCGGCGAGCTGGCGGCGGGGCACGGAGCGCCGCGTGTTCGCGCGGGCCTGGGCCATCGCGGCGGTGGCGTTGTCCGGCGGCATGTACGCCGGCTGGTCCGGGAAGAAGTGCAGCAGGCTACCCGTGGCGGCGGGCAGGCCCAGGTACTCCACGCCCGCGGTGCCGCACAGCAGCCGCGCCGCCGGCTCCGTCTCGGCGCGCGGCAGCGATGATGCCGGGAGCACCAGCTCGAAGGAGCCGAGCGGCGTCAGGTAGAACGGGTCCGTGTCCTGCGGCTGATGGGACTGCGGGCGCGTGGAGAGGACGAAGCGCGGCGCCACCGCGCCGGTGACACTCGTGGGTTTGAGCGTCACCGGCTGGCCCAGGTGCGTCCGGTAGTACGACGCCAGCTCCGGGCCCGTCTGCTGCCCCGGTGGGAGCAGCCCGAAGAAGGTGCGCTCGGGGCTCAGCGGGTGCAGTGGATCCAGGGCCGTGTCCAGCGGCAGGCCACCCGAGCCCACCGCGAACAGCGGATAGCGCAGCGACTGGAGCAGCCCGGGGAACGCCGCGTCCCTGAAGAAGCGCAGCCCCGCGTCGAGCACGTCCAGGTCCGCGGTCTGCTCCAGCGTCAGCGTGAAGCGGAAGCAGCCGGCGGTGTCGCCCGCGAAGGGCAGGTCCACCGTGGCGCCGATGCTCGTGAGGCGCTGCTGTCCGTCCTCGGTGGTGAAGAAGACCTTCTTCGCCGCGTTGTCGATGACGAAGCCATCCTCAGCGTCGTTGAGGCGGAACGGCAGGCCCGCCTCGACGAAGAGGGACAGGTTGCGCAGGGGAAAGGGCGCGAGCGCGGTCGTCTCGTAGGCCGTGCCCACGGGACGCACTCCCAGCCGGTCGAAGCGCCACTGGTTGGGCGGCACGTTCGGGTCGTCCAGCACCAGCAGCCGCGCGAAGGCCAGCGGCGGCGTGGCCAGCAGCGCGCGCAGGTTCACGAGGAACCCGGACACGTCCGTGGGCGCCGCGCCCAGGAAGAGGTACACGCCCGCGTACTGCGTCCACGTCTCCGCGAGCGTCACCGTCTCAGGCGGGGTGACGCCGGCATTGGCGGCATAGCCGATGCGGTAGTCACCGAGCGCGGGGCCTCCCTCCAGGAAGTACAGCGGCGAGCCCGCCTGCGCCGCGCGGAAGGTGGGGGCGCTCATGAGAGGATGTCCGGGATGGAGAAGGTGAGCGCGTCGCCCTTCGCCAGCGGCAGGTCGAGCACGTCCGCGCCATTCCAGTAGACGCGGTAGTTCGACCCCCAGACGTTCACCGGCGTGAAGCCCGGGAAGCTGAGCTGGAGCACCGTGTCGGAATACGGGCTGTAGTCCATGAGCCAGCGCTGGTGGTTGAGGTTGGGCAGCTGCATGGCCAGCGGCGGCACGAAGGTGGACGCGTCCAGCAGGTGGCGCAGCGTGGTGCCCAGCGGCACATAGGTGGGCGCGCCCCGGACGTAGACCTGGACCTGCGGCACCAGCACCGTGCGGCCGCGCAGGTACGCGGAGACGCCGTAGGCCCCGGGGTTGCCGTTGTTGTCGCGGTAGCTCTTCGTCGCGGCCTCCAGGTCCGCCAGCGAGTCGGTGGCCACCAGGGTGACGTTCTTCTGCGTGCCCACGAAGCCGCGCGTGTCCGCGGAGTCCATCGCCGTGGGGTACAGCGCGCGCAGGAAGCGGCGCTGGAAGCCCGTCCACAGGTCCACCATGCCGCCGCCGCCACCCTTGTTGGGCGCCACCGTGGTGGTGCCCACGCGGCCGAGGAACGCATTCAGCGCCACCGTGGCGAAGCCCTGCGCGTCCGGCAGGCCCACCAGGTCGAACGTCACGGACTCGCTGCCCGTGTAGCCATTCAGGTACTGGTTGGTGCCGGAGCCCGTCGGGTCCGCGAGCTGGTAGCCCTGGAAGTCCGCGCGCAGGCGCATGCCGGGCTGGAGGTCCGAGTACCCCGCCGCGCCGTCGAAGCCGTAGCGGTAGAAGAGCGTCTCCGTGAAGGTGAGCGGCAGCCGCTGCGCCAGCGCCAGCCGCACCGTGGCCAGCCCGCCCGGCACCAGCCCCGTGGCCTCCAGCTTGACGAGGAACTCGAGGAACGACTTCTGCAGGTCCGTGCGCAGCGGCGCGTCGCCGAACTTCCACACGTCGCTGTCCGAGGCGAAGGCCACCTTGTACGGCAGCGTGGCGGAGGCCGGGTCTCTGACCTCCAGTGTGAAGGGGCCCACGGTGATGGACGCCGTCGGTGACTTCTGGAACACCTGCGGCAGCAGCACCTCGAAGGCGAAGGGCGGGGTGCGGGCCTGGTCGGAGAAGTAGACGTACGGCTGCACGTTCTGCTGGTTGTCGGAGAAGTAGTAGGGCATGCCGAGCCTCTGCCTGCGGGTGTGCGGAGCGCCTCAGCCGACGGTGGCGTTCGCGTAGGTGGCCTTGCCTCCCAGCCGCACCACCGCGGAGCGCTGGAACAGGTAGACCTGCACGTCCTTGTCCAGGGGCCAGTCGGACGTCTTCACCTGGAGCGTCACCTTGCGCCGCGCCGGAGTGGCCGTGGCGCCAGCCAGCGCGTACTGGACGACGTTGGTGATGCCGAACACGGCCTCGCCGGAAGGCTGCGCGATGTCCACGCGAGTGAAGGCCACCAGGGGCGGGGTGAAGGGCTCCGCCACCGGCATCGCGGGCACCGTCACGGAGGGCCCGCCGTTGAGCACGAGCCCCAGGCTCTGGCCCGTCATGTTGAAGAAGAAGGCCCGCCGCGTGGCGGACACCTCCGACGGCACCACGAGCGCCGAGGGCATCGTCACGCGCTGGCCGTCCATGCCCACCCGCAGGACCAGCAGGTCCGCCAGCAGGTACACCTGGACGGGCTGGTTCACCGGCCACACCTCCGGGTCCACCATGAGGTTGGCGGACGTGGAGGTGCCTCCGCGCGGGCCGAGCTTCAGCACGTTCTGCTTGCCGAAGAGGTCCTTCGGCTGGCTCGCCTCGAACGTGCGCGGCCAGGTGATGGCGCGCGCGGTGAAGGGCTCACCGTCCGACAGCGGAGGCACCACGTGCTCGGCGCCTCCGTTGAGCTGGAGCGCGAGCGGGAAGGTGAGGAGGTTGAAGAAGTATGCGTTGCTGTAGTCCATGCTCGCTCCGCCGTGCCGCGCCCGTTGCCCGCGCTACACGGGGTCCAGCCGCACTTCGCGCACGCCCGTGTCCGTGGAGACGTTGATGACGAAGAGGTTCCGCCCCAGCCAGTTGTTGACGACCTTCGTCTGGTTGGCGGACGTCGTCTGGTAGTCGGGCGGGAAGTTGCCGGGGTCGTTGACGTTGAGCGCGTAGGCGACGGGCTTGCCCACCGAGAAGACGAAGAACAGGGCGAGCTGGCTGGAGCCGAGGTTGGCCAGCTGCAGCGCCATGAACTGGGAGAGCGTCTTCGTCCCCGCGGACTGGTACTGGTCCAGGGGCGTGGAGACGCCCTCGTACAGCTCGGTGGTCGGCACGCCGAGCCCGTAGATGCCCACCTTCACCTGGGTGGAGGCGTTGGAGCTGGTGTTGATGATGGTGAGGTTGTTGGCCTTCCAGTTCTCGATGACGATGTGCGGCGTGTTGTCGCCACCCTCGATGTCGATGGGCTGGGGCGGAGCGCCACCCGACGAGTAGTAGACCGTCGCCTTGCTCGGCGACAGGTTCTGCACCGTCAGAATCATGAACCCATCGAGCGTCTGGTTGAGGAACGCGCTGTCGTTCAGGTCCAGCGAGAGGGGCGGGTCGTTGATGGTCAGCGGAATGGTGGCCACGGGAAACCTCCGGGCAGACCCGTCCCGTGCACGTCCCCTGTCGACAGGTGCGCGCGGAACGGGTCAGCGGTGGGGAGACGGCGTCAAATCGGGTCGAAGCGAACCTGGCCCGGCGACGTGTGCGTGGACACGTTGATGACGAAGAGGTCCCGGCCCTGCCAGTTGTTGATGACCTTCTTCTGGTTGCCGCTGTCCGTGACGTAGCCCGGGTAGAAGGACGGGTCGCTCACGTTGACGGCGTAGGCGACGGGCTTGCCCACCGAGAAGACGAAGTAGATGGTGGTCTGCGGCGAGCCGAAGGACGCCAGGGCGAGGTTGGCGAAGCTGACGGGCGTCTTGCGGCCCGCGGACTGGTACTGCGTCAGCTCGATCTGCTCGCTCTCGGGCAGGTTCTTGCTGGGAGTGCCCAGGCCATAGAGGCCGACTGCGACCTGCGTGCCGTCCTTGCTGCTGAGGTTGGTGATGGTGAGGTTGTTCGCGCCCCAGTTGTTGATGACGATTTGCGGCGCGTTGTTGCCACCGTCGATGTCCACCTGCTGCGGCGTGCTGCCACCCGACGAGTAGAGCAGCGTCGCCTTGCTGGGCGAGAGGTTCTGCAGCGTCAGAATCATGAAACCGTCGAGCGTCTGGTTGATACCCGTGCTCTCGTTGGTCTCAATCGTCACCGGCGCGGCGTTGATGGTGAGGCTGGGCTTCTCCACCAGAACGAGCTTCGGCTTGGTCAGCATGAGGGCTCCTCGAGCGAGACACAGGGGTGTCTCGCAATCCGTGGGACTGCTGTGGAACTGCCGTGGACGGAACTCGGACAGGGGGCCGCGCTGTCCAGCGCTTCGGGGCTACCGGGAGAACAGGGGGGCCGCTTTGTCCTGAGAGACGAGGACGGGGAATGGTGGCCGCACAACCCGTTGCACGCATCAATAAAGAAAGTGAACACGCCGCGCAAGCCCATCACGCGTTTTTCACTTTTCTCCCGAGGTGCTGCGCTGTGCCATCAGGTGCCGCGCTGTCCCGTCGTGTGCGCGGCATTTCAGTCTCCAGCCGTGGGGCCGTACGAGGTTTCGCGTACGACAGCGGGTGGCTTCCGCCTTTCCCGTCCGCTCCCGAGCGTGGACACCGCGAGCCCTCTCCTGCCCGG
>NZ_RAWP01000138.1:0-22299 GCF_003668935.1 Corallococcus sp. AB032C
CCGGCCTTGTACTCCGCCGTGAACTCCCGGCGCGGCCTGCGGGGCTTCCTCTGCTTTTCGTCAGTCGCGGACATCCCGTGCTCCTTCCATCACATCTCGGGTGTCCACGGAACCGGGCCAGGCTCACTACACTTCCTTGAACCGCATGCCGGTGGCGCCGGTTCGCTCCAGCGCCGTCTTGAGGTCCTCAGAGACGATGAGCGAGGAGCTCCAGCCCCAGGGGCGGAAGATCTTCGCGTCACCTACCTTCGACTTGTCGATGCGCATGATGTCCACTGAGAGGTACTCACCGATCCGCCAGGGCTGACCGTGCTGCGGCTCCCAGAACTGGACTCCTTCAGAGGCCTGCTCATCGATGCAACGGATGACTTGGGTCGTGACGAGGATGACGTAATGGTCCGGGTGCTTGGGAACGGTGACGGGGATGAGTTGCACCTCATTCGCTGCATGTTCCAGCAGGACGTTGGCGAGCTTGACGTGGATGACAGGGGTCATCCCGAATGCAATCCAAGAGAAATCCAGTGGCCTGCCTGGTTCAACGATTGGAACGGTCAGTGGCCCCTGGACCTGGATGGGAGTCCCTCGGGTGAACATCCACGGGTCTTCCTCTTCCTGGCGAAGATCGTTCCAGGGCGGATCTAGAACCCAGATGCCTTCCTGAACGTCCATCTTAAGGTCAAAGTAACGGGCAGACATGGGTTGCTAACGTCCTTGCTTCACGGTCAGAAGCTTGTTGATCGGTGTCCCAGCTGTAGAGGCTTCTTCCGCCAGCTTTCGCAGCGCACCAGTGAGTGCTTCACGGCATTGCACCACGGTGCGACAGTCCTTTGTGAATTGCACCAGCCGTTGGAATACCAAGTCATGGTATTCCTGGGGATGCGGACCCCGGTGGCCTGCGACTTCGACGATGTTCTCCGGGTCCTTCAGCTCCATGCCGGCTCGCTTGAAGATGCGCCGGAACTGGGGTGTCCACGGCCCTCCATTTCTTGAGGATTTCTCATTGCGGATGGTGGCCAGGTGGTGACGCTGGGGCTTCCCGGACCGGGATGACATCGCCACCGCGTTGGGCGCCAGCGCGATGGTGAAACCGTCAGCAGCCATGGCCACGGAGCGCACCCCAGCGAGGGACACGAACTGGAGGCCTGCCTGCGTCTCCACCGCGACCGCCGCCTGCGCGGAGCCTGGCAGGGTGGGGGCCTTCATCGCGAGTCCTGCGGTGTTGCCAATCGCCGCCGTGGCCAGCATGACGAAGATGCGCGCGGCGTTCCTACCCATCACTGCTCCATAGGCCTCGCCCGCGTCGCGCACCTGGATGAACGTGGTGGCCTGGTCCACGTGGCGCACCAGCGTCACCCAGCCGTCGAGGAGGGTCCACACTGTGTCCACGCCCAGGTAGGCAATCGCCGTGGCGGTGATGAGCGCGGCCAATCCCTTGGAGACAGGCTCCGGCATGGCCCATAGCAGCAGGTACATCGTCACGGCGGACGTCATCGTGGCCATGACGGCCTGGGGGCTTGCCATGCCGGCCAGGGCTTCGGCCGTCTCGTTCCAGACGGAATCCATCGCGATGGCCATCGCCAGCGCATAGCGGCCGTCGCTGCCCAGCAAGGGGCCTTCCTCCAACAGGCGCAGGCAGTCTCCCTGCTGGTTGCGCTTCTTGCCGCACCACTGCCGGTAGCCGCGCGTCAGGTCGTCGGACGCGTCCAGGAGCCGCAGCTCCCGCGTCTCTTCCTCGCCCAGTGGGATGATCTGCCGAGTGCGCTCCCGGAAGCCGAAGAGGCCGCTGCGCTCCGGCAGGCCGAACAGCTCGCGTGCTTGCCGCAGGGGATGAGCGAAGGGCCGCACGTCTCTTGCGAGCGTCTTCACCGCCGCCTTGAACTCGTCCTCCTCCAGCCGGGCCTCGGAGGGAGATGCGCCTTCCTCCTCCCGTGGCGTGACGACGACCCTTTCGCCGCCATCGACATCGAGGTGCACGACCCGCGTCGTCGCGCAGCCCGACAGGAGCAGTCCCAGCAGCAGTGCCCAGCCCAGTCGATTCATGTCTGCTTCAGTCCTCCGTCAAGATGAGGCTCCTGTGCAGCACTTGCTCACTACACTTCCGTGAACCGCATGCCGGTGGCGCGGGTGTGCTCCAGCGCGGTCTTGAGGTCCTCGGAGACGATGAGGGCAATGGACCAACCCCAGGTTCGGAAGACCTTGGCGCTGCCTACTTGCGACGGGTCGATGCGCATGCCGTACACGGAGCGGTACTGACCGACCTTCTCCGGCCGTCCGTCCTTGGGCTCCCAGCGCCGGGCCTCCTCCGATGCACGCTCATCAATGCAGCGGATCATCCGGGTCGCCACGAGCATGCTGAATTGTTCGGGTTGCCCCGGGATGTCCACCGACAGGAACTGGACGTCGTTGGGCGCAAGCTCCGCGAAGAGCATGGCCAGTTTGACGTGAACGACCGGAGCCATGCACAGCCCTGCCATCGAGAAGTCACGAGGCTTTCCGGGCTCCATGAGGGGGATTCGAAGCGGCCCCGTTATTTCGACAGGCGTGCCTGCCCTGAGCCGCCAAGCGTCTTCGATCTCCACTCCGTTCTTGTCGACCGGATCATCCAGATACCAAAACCCCTCTTCGGGGTCGCCATGCAGCTCGAAGAAACGATTGGACATGGTGGGGAGCTCAACGTCCAGGGCGAGAGGTCAGCAGCACCCAACCCAGCCGCTTCATTCCGGCCTCAGTCCTCCGTCAGCAGGAGGCTCCAGAGCAGCACCTTCTTCTTGCCCGGTGGCCGGTGCAGGCAGCGGAGCGGGCCGTCCTGGGATGCCACGAACACGATGGCTCCGGAGTGCTGGTTGGCGAAGACGGCCGCGGCGCGGTGGCGCGAGCCGTGCTGGTGGATGGGGTAGTGCGGCCCGGGTCGCCCCTGGAGTGTTCGCGCCTCGAAGACCTGCGGCGGGCCGCTTCTCGGGAGCGCAATCTGATACCCCGCGCAGAGCACCTCCAGCTCCGGCCCCAACACCAGCGCGTTGTCCACCGCCGTGAACTGCCCGATGCTCTCCACCAGCGCCTGGAAGTCGCTCTCCGTCGCCTTGTCGTCGTGCTCGGCCGCGGCCTTCTTCAACTCCGGATCCTCTTCCTCCTCCGCCGCCTTGCCGGCCTCCGCCTGCCAGGCGCCGTTGATGAGGTCCGCCCTCGCCTGCACGAAGCGCTGCAACCGCTGGCGCAACAGCGAGCCCTGCTCCGGCGGCAGGACGTACTTGCCTCGCGCCCGGAAGCGCTCCACGTCGTGCTGCTTGGGCAGGAACGCGATGAGCCCTCCGTGATGCAGACCCGCCATCCTTCGGATGAGCCCCTGCACCGCGTTGGACACGTACCACTCGCGGTTGCCGCCCATCAGTGGCTGCACCTTGGGCAGGGACTCCACCAGCGTGGCGCACATCTCCATCAGCGCCGCGCGCACCGCGCTGTCCTCGTGGAAGAGCAGGTCGTGCAATGCCACTCGACGGCCCGGCGGCACCGGCGCGCCCTGCTCGTAGCGGAACACCTCTCGCCCCTGCGTGCTCACCACCAGGTGGCCCGGCTCCGGCGCGTGCAGGATGAAGACGTCCTCCTCGCCCTCGGCGTGGAACTCCGTGTACTCCACCCGGCGCGCCAGCCCCTGGATGCGCAGCTTGCCGTCTCGCGGCCCCACCACCACCGCCGTGCGCGGCAGGTTCGCCGCGGGCGCCAGCTTCACCAGCGCCTCCACGCTGAAGTCGGTGATGCTCGACTTGGCCTCCAGGGGCAGCGTCTCCCACGCCTGCCGCTTGCCCTTCTGTCCGCCGATGTAGACCGTCTCTCGCACCGCCTGCAGGCCCTGCAACCCCTGCGCGTGATAGGCGATGCGCACGCGCGTGGCCTCGCCCTCCTCGCGGCCCAGGCTCGCGAAGAACACCGTGTCCGCCAGCACGACCAGCAGCTTCAGCGTCGGCTCGGCGAGCGGCGTCTTGGCGAACTGCCGGAGCCACCCTCGCAGGGCTTCTCCGGGATATTGCAGGCCGGGTTCATCCATCGGGCGGGCAGCATAATCACGGCGCCGTGTTTCCCGGTGGAAGTCGCTCGCGCGCCGCGATGCGGCGTTGGGTTCCCACCGTGCGCCCGGCCTGTAGCACCGACGTCACGACAGTCGCCGCCACGAAGGGTTGTCGCCACCCGGACGCGCTCCTAGGGTTTCCCTCTTCCCTCTGGAGACCTTCCTGATGCGCTCGCGTTACCTGACCGCCGCCCTGCTCGCCCTCGCGCTGCCGCTGTCCGCCAGCGCGGCGCCCGCCGCCTCGCGTACCGTCGTCTTCCAGGGCGGTACGGTGCTGGATGGCTCCGGGGGCCAGCCGCTGGAGGAGGGCGCGGTGGTGGTGCGCGACGGACGCATCGTGTCCGTGGGGCTCGCCATCAACGTCAAGGTGCCCAAGGGCGCGGAGGTCATCGACTTCAAGGGCCAGACGCTCCTGCCCGGCCTCATCTCCGACCACAGCCACGTGGGCCAGACGTCCGGCACCACCACGGGCTCCCAGAACTACACGCGGGAGAACATCGAGAAGCAGCTGCGCCAGTTCGCCGCGTATGGCGTCACCACCGTGACGGCGCTCGGGATGAACCGGCCGCTGTTCAACGAGCTTCGCAAGGAGGCCCACGCGGACTCCTTCACCGGCGCGGACCTCTTCGGCGCGGGGCAGGGCATCGGCGTGCCGGAGGGCGGGCCTCCCCAGGCGATGACGAACAACGCGCCGGATCAGCTCTTCCGCCCCACCACCGCGGAGGAGGCCCGCGCCGCCGTGCGCACGCTGGCGAAGAACCGCGTGGACCTGGTGAAGGTCTGGGTGGACACGTTCCTGGGCAAGCTCCCGAAGATGAAGCCGGACATCTACAAGGCCGTCATCGACGAGTCCCACAAGCAGGGCCTGCGCGTCGCCGCCCACATCCACGACCTGGAGGACGCGAAGGCCGTGGTGGACGCGGGCGTGGACATCATCGCCCACGGCGTCCGCGACCAGCCCGTGGACGCGGCCTTCATCCAGGCCATGAAGAAGCGCGGCGTCTGGTACGTGCCCACGCTGGAGCTGGACGAGGCCACCGTCGTCTACGCGGACCAGCTCCTGCTCGTGGACGACCCCGTCCTCCAGCCCGCGCTGTCCCCGGAGCTGCGCGCGCAGTTCAACGACTCCGCGTGGCGCAAGAAGACCCTGGAGGACCCCAAGGCCCAGGAGGCGCGCCACGCACTCTCCACCAACCAGGCCAACCTGAAGGCGCTGTACGACGCGGGCGTGAAGGTGGGCTTCGGCACGGACTCCGGCGCCACCCCGCTGCGCATCCCCGGCTACGCGGAGCACCGCGAGCTGAAGCTGATGGTCGGCGCGGGCCTCACGCCGGGTCAGGCCCTGGCCGTCGCCACCGGGAACGCGGCGGACCTGCTCAAGCTCAAGGACCGGGGCCGCATCAAGCCCGGCCTGCGCGCGGACTTCTTCCTCGTGGAGGGCGACCCCTCCGCCAGCATCATCGCCGCGGACCGTATCACCGGTGTGTGGCGCCAGGGTCGCAAGGTGGCGGGGAAGCTCACCGCGCCTCTCGCGCCCTGATCCGGCCCTTCTCGTCGCTTCACTCGGCGCCTCATTCCTCGATGAGCGGCTGGAGCGTGCCGAAGTGCTCCAGGCCCTGGTCCAGCGCGGAGCGCACCGCGTGGAGCAGGGCGCCGTCCGACATCCGCCGCACCAGGACCATGCCGGTCGCTACGTAGGACGGCGCGCCTCCCAGCCGTGCCTCCAGCGCCTCCAGGGTGAGCACAGGGAGGACGAAGGTGCGCCCGTCGCGCAGCCGCACCACCAGGTTCCGGGAGCCCTCGAAGTGCAGCGCCGGGGGCTCCGCCACCAGCAAGGAGGCGATCCGCTCGTCCTCCGTGTCGATGGACCGCATGCCTGACCGTTCGCGCGTCGAGCGTCGCATGGCGGGGACGATGGTGACCCCCACCCGCGCCTACAACCCCTTCCCCTGAGAGGGCCGCGTCGCCGGACAGCCTCCGGCCCCGGGGGCCAGGATGGCGGGCAAGGGAGCGCTGACGCCGCACGAGACGAACGCCCCGTGCCGGGTGTATGGCCCCAGGCCGCCCATGCCCGCCGAGCCGTCCATCCTGTCCACCTGGGGCCTTCCCGGGATGTTCTTCGTCGCCATGCTGGCGGGCTCCGTGGTGCCGGTGCCCTCCGAGGCGATGCTCGCCGCCCTCATCTACAACGGCACGCCGCCGGTGATGGCCACCGTGGTGGCCACCGTGGGCAACGTGCTGGGCGCGGTGACGCTCTACATCCTGGGCCAGTGGGTGTCGCGCGGCGGAGGCGGCGCCGTGGGCCGCTGGGTGTCGCGCCGCCGGGAGAAGGAAGGCCCGCGCATGGCTCGCGTGGAGGCGAACCTGCGCACCTGGGGCGCTCCCGCCCTGCTCATGTCGTGGCTGCCCATCCTGGGTGACGCGTTCGTGCTCGCGGGCGGCTTCGTGGGCGTGCGCCCCTTTCCCTTCGTCGTCTTCGTCACCCTGGGCAAGGGTCTGCGCTACGCCTTTGTCGCGCTGTCCACCACGGCAGCCATGTAACAATGCGTAACATTGCGCGTCCCTGCCGGGGGGGATGCGCCGCTCACGAAACGTTTCAAGGAATGTGACGGATAAACGGCGGTGGCGTCGAGTACGCGGAATACTGCGTCCGCGGCGCTGCCGTGACGTCCCTGACCCTCTACGGCTCCCGGGTTTTCCGGGAGCAGGATGAAACATCGTGAGCCTGAAACAAGACCTCTTCCGGCGGCCTGCCGCCTCCTGGCGTACGTGGTCCTTCACGCTGGTGTGCGCGGCGCTCAGCGCGTGCGGTGGCTCCGTGGAGGCGGACGCGGAGCAGCCGGCGCCGGAGCTCGTCGCGCGCGAGGACTCGCTGGCGAACGTGCGGCTGCGCCTGATGGCGGCGAACCTGAGCAGCGGCAATGGGCAGGACTACAACCCGGGCCACGGCATCCGCATCTTCCAGGGCACGGACGCGGACGTCGTGATGATTCAGGAGTTCAACTACCAGACGGACTCCGCGGCGGACATCCGCGCCTTCGTGGACACGGCCTTCGGCACGGGCTTCTCGTACTACCGCGAGGCCGGTGCGCAGATTCCGAACGGCATCATCAGCCGCTACCCCATCATCGCCGCCGGCGAGTGGGACGATACGCAGGTGTCCAACCGCGACTTCGCGTGGGCGCGCATCGACATCCCTGGCCCCAAGGACCTGTGGGCCATCAGCGTGCACCTGCTGACGACCAACGCCAGCATTCGCAACACGGAAGCGTCCAACCTGGTGAAGTTCATCAACGCCAACGTGCCCGCCAGCGACTACCTGGTCATCGGCGGTGACTTCAACACCGGCAGCCGCAGCGAGGCGACCTTCAGCACCTTCTCCAGCGTGGTGTCCACGGCGTCGCCGTACCCGGCGGACAAGAATGGCAACACCAACACCAACGCGGGCCGCAGCTCGCCGTACGACCACGTGCTGGTGGACAGTGACTTGCGCGCCTACCAGACGTCCGTGGTGCTGGGCTCCAGCACCTTCGCCAACGGCCTGGTGGTGGACACGCGCGTGTACTCGCCCCTGTCCGACATCTCCCCGGCGCTGTCGGGCGACAGCGGCGCGTCCGGCATGCAGCACATGGGCATCATCAAGGACTTCCTCATCCCGGGGGACGGCGCGACGTCCTCCTCCGTGACGGTGCTGTCGCCCAACGGCGGTGAGAGCTGGGTGGCGGGCTCCTCGCAGACCATCACCTGGACGTCGTCCGGCGTCTCCAACGTGAAGGTGGAGTACTCGCTGAACGGCTCCACCTGGACCACCCTCACGTCCAGCACGGGCGCGTCCGGAGGCGGCGTGGCGTGGACGGTGCCTTCCAGCGCCAGCACCACCGCGTGGGTGCGGGTGAGCGACGCGAGCAACGCCACCGTCACCGACCTGTCCAACGCGGCCTTCGCCATCACTACGGGCGGCTCCGGTGGCACGGGCAACGTGTTCATCAACGAGGTGCTCATCAACGAGCCGGGCTCGGACGTGAACGGCGAGTTCGTGGAGTTGGTCAACAGCGGCACGGCGGCGGTGGACCTGAGCGGCTGGACGGTGTCGGACGGCACGGCCGTGCGCCACACCTTCGCCAGCGGCACCACGGTGGCGGCGGGCAAGGCGGTCGTGGTGTTCGGCGGCGCGTCCGGCATCCCCGCCGGCACGCCAGGCGCGGTGGGCTCGTCCACGGGCCAGCTGAACCTGGGCAACAGCGGTGACACCGTCACGGTGAAGAACAGCGCCGGCACGGTGGTGGACACGGCCACGTTTGCCTCGTCGCTCGCGGGCACGGACGGCGTGTCCGCCAACCGCAGCCCGGACGCGTCCTCCACGGCCAGCTTCGTGCTGCACACGGGCGTGTCCAGCCTGACGAGCTCTCCTGGCAAGCGCGCCAGCGGCGCCGCGTTCTAGTCCTGAACACCGCTCCTCCGGACGACGCTGGTCCGGAGGAGCGACCTGGGAGAGTGTGCCCCCCGGAACGTCCCGCTTCTGGACGCGAGGAGCCCTCCCATCATGCGGAAGGCTCCGCGATGCTGCCCATCGTGCAGCTGCTCTACGTGAAGCGGCTGGGCGACTCGCTGACGGGCGCGGACATCCAGCTGAGCTTCGTGCTGGAGGCCGCGAAGTCCTTCCGGCTGCTGGCGGAGCTTCCGAACCTCACGGCCTACCTCGACCGGCTCCACGCGCGCCCCGCGTACCAGCGGGCCCTGGAGCGGGGCGGGCCTTACAAGATGGGCCGCTGAAAAAGACGACGGGCCGCCCCGGGAGCACTCCGGGACGGCCCGCGACCTGTCCGACTGTCGGACTAGTTCCGCGTCGCCGCGCGCAGGCGGGGCGGCACATGGGGCCCGAAGTCGGGCGGCTCCTCCGACTGCACGAACTTGGGAGCGCGCTTCAGCGGGGCGATGCCCATCCAGCGGTTGAGGTTGGCCTTCGCCTCCGCCTGTGGGCCCGCCGGGAGCTGGCTGATGCGCGCGTTGTGGTTTCCGCCCTCCACCGTGTACAGGTAGGAGTCCTGCGAATTGCCCAGCACGTAGGCCGCCGCCGTCCACGGGTCGTAGCTGCCGTAGATGAACATCAGGCGCTGCCCCTGGGAGGAAACCCAGTCCTGGATGTCCGGCATGGCGTTGGGACGGAACACGAACGGGATGCCCGGCGGCGAGTACACCTCGCCGGTGTCGGTGTCTGGGAAGTGGATGAGCGCGCCCAGGTGCTTCTCGTAGGGCTGGGGCCAGCCCAGCTCAGCCGCGGCCTGGTAGTAGTAGGCGGCGTACGGGGTGATGCCCCGGTCCGAGAAGGAATCGATGCCGACCACGGCGTCCATCGCGTCGAACAGCTGCTGGTCCGTCGCGGTGGTGGCGGGGATGCTCCCGGTGCAGCTCGACGCGCCGCTGTACTGCCAGAAGGCGAAGTAGGTCTCGATGACGGCGTGCTCCAGCACCAGCTCCCGGCCCAGCTGCGAATACGTCAGATTGTTGCTCGCGGCGTAGGCGTCCACGAGGGAGAGCATCTGGCTCCGGCGCGAGAGCACTTCACGCTGGAAGGCCCACAGCCGCTCGCGGCAGGCCAGCTGTGCGTCGCCGCCCACGGTCTCCTGGAACGTCACGAAGCGCTCGTCGTTGCGCAGGGCGATGGGCGCCACGTACGCCACGGTGGCGTCCACGTCGTCCGGGTGGAAGCGGCGGAAGAACACCACCGTCTCGCCGCCCTTGCTGCCGCCGGTGGACACCCACTTGCCGGTGTAGATGGGCTTGAGCGCCTGGGTGATGCGGTGGAAGTCATCCGCGGACTGACGGATGGTGAGCTGGCTCCAGTCCGCGGGCGACGGGATGCTCGGCGGGAAGAAGCGATGCTCCACGGCGACCTGGTTGGCGGACAGGAGCTGCGTGGGCTCGCTGCGGCCGGTGCCGGTGGAGACGTTGTAGCCGCTGGTGGAGAGCACCATCGGGCTGGCGTCCGCCTTGTGCATCAGCGTCAAGCGCTGCTCGAAGCGCTGACACTCCGGGTGGGCGTGGTCCGACGGCTGGTTGTAGCGCAGGACGAAGTGCCGGTAGCCCACGGGGACACTGCCGCCGGTCCGGTCCTGGTCCACGATGAGGCCCGGGATGGCCTCCAACCGGGTCCGGATGTCCAACGACGTGTTCTGGATGATGCTCAGGTCCGGGGGCGTGTCGACCCATCCGCTCGGGGTGCACGCCACCACGCCGCCGTCCGTGCCCGCATCGGCGTCGGTGCCCGCGTCCGTCTCGGAACCTGCATCGGTGTCCGTGCCTGCATCGGTGTCCGTGCCTGCATCGGTGTCCGTGCCTGCATCGGCGCCCGCGTCCGCGTCGGTGCCCGCATCGGAGCCTGCGTCCGTGCCCGCGTCCGAGCCTGCGTCCACGGCCTGGGTGCCGCTGTCGGGACGCGGGTCGTTCGAGTCGTCATCGCCACAGGCGACCGGTCCACTCAGCAGCAGGAGTAGGGGGACGAGCGACGCCAGGTGGGCCAGGCGCGCCGGCTTGGAGGGCTGGGAGAACACGTAGGGCTTCATCGGTCCGCGTTTCTCGGCGACCGCGCTCGCCGGGTGTGTCCAGGCGAGCGACGGTGCTCGAGCGCGGATTCCAGCCTCAAGGCCGGAGCATGTTCAAGGGGGGCGCCCCCGTGAGGTCCTCCACGCTGTCGTAGAGCAGCTGTCCCACGTAGTTGAAGTTGTGGGCCCAGGCGCCGGGGTCCTTCCTACTCAACTGGTAGTTGTGGGCGGCCTTCACGAGCGCCGGCGTGAACGGCGCGAACGCGTTGGCGGAGACGGACTCGGTGGCGCCGCAGGTCCCGTTCTTGTCCGTGTCCTTGAAGAAGTACGGATTGACGTCGCCGTTGTAGCAGAGGCCGTTGTTCGTCACCCCGCGCATGGCGGTCAGCAGGCGCGCGGCCATGCCCTCCACCTCCGCCTCCAGGGTCTCCGCGGTGTTCCCGTCGCCGTCGTAGTCCGACACGTGGACGAGCCGGATCTGCTCCGCCGCGCTCTGGTCCGCGTGGCATGTCTCACAGCGCTCGTTCCACACGTCCTGGATGCGGAAGGTGTGGTTGCTCTTGCCCGGGACATGGCAGCTCGTGCACTGCACCCCTCCCATGTGCGTGAGCCGGCCCGCGTAGGTCTTGTTGGGGTACTCGTAGCCAACCTTCGCCAGCGTTCCTTCGCGCGTCCCCGCGGCCGGCAGGTAGTGCACGTTCTGGAAGCGCGGCGTGCCCCCCGCGCTCAGCGCCGTGTCGATGGTGGCCTTGGACGCGCGGCCGATGTGGCAGTTGGCGCAGAGGTTGTCCTGGCCCGGCAGGTTCACCGTCTTGCCGTCCGGCAGCCACGTCTGGGCGGGGACGAAGACGTCGTAGTCCGGTTCGAAGTTCTCGTGGCAGGTGGAGCACTCCAGGCCGTTGGCGGTCTCCGGCACCAACTGCCCGACCCCGTACTGCACGAAGAAGCGGTAGCCCTGCGCGCCGCTATGGCAGCGCGAGCAGCTGGCCTGGACGGTCTCGCTCGAGTCCCAGTTGCGCGCCGCCTTGCTGGCGCCGTTGAAGTGGCCCGGATCGTTGCGCACCAGCAGCGACGTGTCGAAGGGCACGCTCAGCGCCGTGTTCAACGACTGGGTCGAGTCATGCAGCAGCTGGATGATGTACTTCGCGTTGTGCGCGAACGCGCCCGGGTCCACCCGCGACAGCTGGTAGTTGTACGCCGCCTTCTGCAAGCGGGGCGTCCAGCCGGCGAACGCGTTGGTGGCGGTGGCTTCGGCTGGATTGCAGGTCCCGTCTCCGTTGGTGTCCCGGAACCAGTAGGGGTGGGCGTTGCCGTAGCAGAGGGGCCGGGCCCGCTCCGCGCCGTACCGTTGGATGGCGGCGAGCAGCCGGTCCCTCAGGCCCTGGATCTCGTAGTAGATGCCCTCGGTGCGGTTGTGGTCCCCGTCGTAGTCCTGATTGCGCGAGGCAATCTGCCGGATGTCCCAGGCCTTCGTGACGTCGGTCACGCCGGGGTGGCAGGTGGCACAGGCATCCCAGCGGACCCGCGTGGTGTGCGGGTCATGGCACTCGTTGCACTTGTCGAAGCTGGGGACGTGGCGGAAGCGCGAGTCGTAGACCTGATCCGCGTACTGATATCCGCCCGCGGCCTGACTGGCGAAGAGCGTCGCGCCCGCGGGGTAGTAGTGGATGTTGGTGAAGCCCAGGGCGGGCGAGGCGGTGTCCTCGCCCACCACGCCCGCGTCCGCGACCTGCGCGTCGATGTCCTTGCCCGCGGCGCGCCCCTGGTGACACACCACGCACCTCGCCTCCGGGCCCAGGCCGGTGACCTGCTTGCCCGAGGGGAAGGTGACCGCGGTCAGGCTGGAGGCGGCGCTGTCGTGGCACGTCTCGCAGCGGACCACGGACTGCGTCGGCGCGGGGGCGTCCACCCTGCCAGGGGCGGACCCGTCACCGCCCAGGAAGTCGATGTAGCCCTCCGAGCTGTGGCACCGCGCGCAGCTGGCGGGGACGAGGCCGTCCTCGTTCCAGTGGGAGAAGGCCTCGGCGGTGGTGTCCGCGTGCGGAGAGCCTGACCAGGCGAGGTAGTAGGGCACTTGGTTGGGGTCGACTCCGGCGTCGCCCGCGAAGCCGCCCATCACCACCACCACATGGCGCGCCTCCAGCCTGGAGCTCGCGCCGGTGACCTTGATGGTGGTCTCTCCCGCGCCCACGCCCGTCACCTGCCCGGAGTCGTCCACGGTCGCGATGGCCGGGGCCTCGCTCTCCCAGTGGTATCCGTCGTCGGTGGCCTCGCGCGTGGTGACCGTGAGCTGGATCGCCTGGCCCACGAGCACCGAATGCGGGCCGTCGGTGATGAGCTCCGGGTGGGGCGTCTCCAGTTTGGCGCAGGCGCTCAGCGCGCAGGTCAGGAGCAGCGGTCCAGCCAGGAGCAGGAGGGGTCGTCTCATGGGGGACTCCTCGGGAAGACAGTGCGTCATGGTTGAGCGCCTCCGGAGATCCACGCGAGGAGGGTCTGGTACTCCGGGGTGCCCTCCCCATAGACGGCCCCGCCGCCGTGGCCCGCGCCGGAGGACTTGCGCAGCAGCCGGCTGGCGGAGGGATTGGAGGTGTCCGTGAGGGAGATGGCCGCCGCGTAGTCCGCGTCGGCATCGCCCGTCAGCAGGAAGGAGGTGCTGCCAGCGGCGCCCCCGCTGCGATGGCAGCTCTGGCATCCGGTGGTGAGGAGCGGATGGACGTCGCTCGCGAAGGACACGGCGCCTCCTCCGTCCCCTTCGCCACCGCCGTCGGTGGGGAGCGCACCGGCGTCGGCGGCGACGGGGCCACGCTCGAAGTCCGCGCAGCCCAGGGCCAGCGCGAACATCGCGGTGAGGACCGCGGCTCGTGTCTGGATGCGGGAGTCAGAACTCATACGCCACCACCAGCCGGGTGAAGTCGTCCGGCGTTTCGTCTGTCTTTTCCAGGTTCCAGAACTGGAAGAGGCCTGCGCTCAAGCCCCGCCACCGCGCGACCACGCCCACGTTGTGGCCGGAGGCGTCCTCCCGGGTGAGCGCGTTCGAGTCCAGGATGAGGCCTCGCCGGTTTCCGAAGGTGCGCAGCCCCTGCCGGTACTGGAGGTAGAGCCAGTCCGTGGGGTGGTAGCGCAGCTGGAGGTAGCTGGCGAAGTGGTAGGAGTCCGCGCCCGGCCCGCCGTAGCCCTCCGCCTCGCCTCCGGAGACATCCGCGCGCAGCAGCCCAGCGCCCAGCGAGAAGTGCTCCAGCACCGGAAGCCCGCGCGGACGCCACACCGCCACGTCCAGCGCCTGGAGGAACAGGCGGCGCCCGAACCCCAGCGAATTGAAGTAGGGCGAGTACCACACGTTGATGGGGCCCCAGGAGCCGCCAAGCCTCGCCCCGACGCCCAGGCGGGTGTCCTCCAGCGGTGCCAGGTCCGACTGGAGGTTGAGCACCGCGTCCGCGCGCTTCAGCCGGTAGCCGGAGATGACATAGGCGTCGCCGGAGAAGGCGATGGGCCCCATGCGGCGCTCCACGTTCACCGTCAGCCCTTCGCGGGCGAACACCACCGGAATCACCCGCTGGTCGAAGCCCGCGAGCCCTCCGTAGCTGTGATGGAAGAGCGGATCCGCGCCGAAGGGCACCAGGATCTTGCCCCCCTTGGCGAACACCTTCACCGGCCAGGACGCCCCGTTGATCCGGTAGCCCACCTCCCAGAACTGGAGCGAAAGCATCTCCAGGGTGAGGGTCACCGGATCCTCGGCGGACTGTCGCGTCAGGAAGAGGAAGTGGTGATAGCTGCGCAGCGCGCTCTCGCCCTCCGACTTGAAGGGGTGGTCGTTGTAGTTGACGCGCTCGTAGTTGAGGTCGAAGCGTCCGTTCAGGCTCAGCGAGCCGAGGACCGGGAAGGTCCCCAGCGGCACGCCACCGTGAGGGCCCGACGGAGCGTGCGGGTTGGCCGGGTTGGACGGCGGTGCCGGGGGAGCCACGGCCGTCCCGGGCTGGGTGGGCGCGGGCGGAGTGGAGGCCACGGCGGCGTTCGCGGGGGCCGGTGTGGTCGTCCCCAACGCGCCCGCGTCAATCCACCGGGCCAGGAGCGACAGCTGCGCGCTGCCCGGCTCCCACACCGTGCCGCCCGGGTGCGAGTCGCCCTTCGCGCGCTGGTACAGGATGCTGCTGGCGGCAGTGCCGGGCACCACCAGGGGCTCCACCGAACGCAGGTGCTGCTCCGGATCCGCGTGGGTCACGTAGCGGCTGGCGCCAGCCATCCCGTCCGAGGCATGACAGCTGGAGCAGTCCGCCAGCAGGGCCTCGTGCACCTGGGGGGCGAAGCGCGGCGCGGCCGAGGCGTCCCCGGAAGGCGGGCCGGCGCTCGCGGACGCGGATGGCGCCGGGTTGGAGACGGAGGGCGTGGCAGTGACGGGCGCGGTGGGCGCTGGACTGGAAACAGGAGGCGCGACCGCGGGCACGCTGTCGTGGGAGGGATGCGGAGCGCCAGGGCTGGCCGCGGTCGTGCCGCCGCGTGCCTTGCCGGGCGGGGCGCCTCCTTCAATCCACCGCAGGATCGTCGCGTACTCCGCCGACTCCACCGCGAAGACCTTCTTGCCTCCGTGAAGCGTGGTGCCGGTGCCCTTCTTGAGCAGCGGGCTCTGGGCGGCGGTGGCGGGCTGCACGAAGCGCAGCGTGGCCTCGTAGTCCGCCGGCTCGCCCCGGAGCACCCAGCGGGACCGGGACGCCATTCCCTCCGGGCCGTGGCAGGACCCGCACTCCTTCTCCAGGATGGGCCGCACGTCCTCCGCGAAGCCCGGCACGCGGGGCCGGCTCGCGCTGGCGGGCGTCCGCGCGGGGGGCGCGGATGGGGGCCTGACGGCCTCCGTGGGAGACGGCGTTCCCGCGTCGGGCGCAGCCTGCGCGGGGGGCGGCTTGATTCCCAGCCGCTCCTGGAGCTGCCGCCGCTTCTCCTCCTGCGACTGCGCTCGCGCGGGGCCTGGGACGGACAGCACCAGCGCGCAGGCGAACAGCGTCCAGGTGCCCAGGTCAGCGACGCGCATGGCACGCCTCGCATTCCATGGTGCGCCAGGCCCTGGCGGCCTGTCCGTCATGGCAGCGCCCGCAGTAGCGGCCCTCTCGCATGTCCTGATGCGTGAAGCCCAGCCGGGCCTGCGGGAACGTGCCGGGGTGGCAGCTGTAGCAATACATGGAGCCATGCCCCCAATGGGAGAACAGCGCCGGAGCGGGCGCGGCGCGCTCCTTGAGCGGAGGCAGCCGGACGTCCTGCGGTGAGTTCACGGCGAAGATGGGAGTCGTGAACAGGAGGAGGGCGACGAGCCCCACCCGCCACCGTCCCCCGCGAAGGAGGACGGACGCGGACGGCCCCGAGGCGTCGGACGCGGAGCGCCTCATAGGGCCTTTTGCTCCTTCAAGATCTTCCAGACCGTGACGCCGTAGAGCAGGACCCCCAGCAGGACCCCGGGCACGCCCACGGCCGTGGAGATGACGAAGGTCAAGGGCGTCCAATAGAAGAGGGCGAACAGTTGGATGAGCAGCCCCGCCAGGACGAAGAGGGCCGCCACGCGGATGCGCTTGTCGTGACTCATGGACGCGGCCGCTCCGGCAGCCAGAAGTTCTGGGCCTTCACGCCCTCCAGGTCGTGCGCGAGGTCATGGCAGCTCAGGCACGAGCGGGCCCCGCTCTGCAGCTCCGCCTGGAGCTCCCGGTGCGGCCCGGACTCCAGGTAGCCGCGCGCGTCGTTGTGGCAGTGGAGGCAGTTGTAATTGGGATACGGCTGGTAGAGCCGGGGCTCCGGGGGGATGGTCCCGAAGTAGTGGACCCAGACGTGCCGCAGGCCGTTGAGCTTGGCCTTCGCGTCCCCGAAGAGCGCGTAGTCCGTGTGGCAGGAGAAGCAGGTGGAGTCGCGGTTGATGAGCCGCTTCTGGTAGTGGACCGCGGCCAGGGCATTGGGGTTGTCCACGAACAGGCTCTGCCCGTAGCGCTCCATTTCGTGGCAGCCCATGCAGAACTGGGTCTGGCTCGATTCGCGCACGCCCACCGCGACCCCGGCACCGCTGACGGCCAGCGGCAGGATGGCCAGTCCTCCGAGCAGCACCAGGCGTCCCAGCCCGTTCGCGGTGAGATGGCCCGCGGCATGGGCAATCATCCCCACGAGCATGGCCACCGCGCTAACAATCACAATCATGAGGGTGGGCAGTGGAGCCTCCATGGAGCCTGGGTCGTGAGAACCGTGCAGCGGGGCGATTCAGGAGCGCGGGGGGCCCTGGGGGGAGGAATGAAACTTGTCCGGCCTTCGACACTGCATGCCCCGTACCGGGGTGGGCCTGTGCCCCTCGTGGAGGTGGGCCCGAGCGCGGGTGCGCATCGAACCCGGGGCCCGGCGCAAACCTTGCGCGAGCCGGCGGCATCCCGCGCATTCCTTGCGGGGCGCGGAACCCTGCCGCCCCGGCCGCACACTCTGTCTGGCCGTGAGGGGCGCGGCGGCGCGCGGCTTGAGTCCACCCCGCGCGCGGGGTAGCCACGTCCCGTCACGTCTCCCTGGAGCCCCCCATGAAGCCCCTGCTGCTGGCCGCGGTCCTCGCCGCCGCGCCCGCCACCCCGCAGAAGTCCCCGGCGCCTGACGCCGGCCTCACGCAGGCCGCGCAGCCCTCCCTCACCGTGCCCGGAGGGAAGTTCCTCCGCGCCCGCTCCGGCAACACCGCCGTGGCCCAGATGTTCGCGCCGGGCATCGCGGAGCTGTCACTGGCGGAGAAGCGAGTGGCGTGGTCCCTGACGCTCGCGGCGCACGCGGGCGAGGACATCGCGTTGGATCAGCTCGGTTGGAAGCTGGTGCCGACGAAGCAGCTGCTGGAGGGCGTCTGGCTCTTCGGCCGCGACGCGCAGAGCTCCGCGTCCGGCTTCGACGCGAAGCTGGCGGACTACCTGCTGCGCTTCTACGGACACGGCGGCAACCACGACAGCACCACCGGCCAGAAGTTCGTCCCGGCCTTCACCGCGGAACAGCTCGCGGCCGGCGCTTCCCGCGCACTCAAGGCCGGCGCGCCCTGGACGGTGAAGGACGACGCCGCGCTCCAGGCCTGGCTCCAGGAGCTGACGTCCACCCTCTTCGACGCGACCTTCGAGCCGCAGCTCACCTCCAAGGCCCCGCCGCCGGGACAGGACCTCCTCACCGCGTCCTCCAACACGGCCTATGGCCCCGGCGTGACGGAGAAGGACCTGGTGGGCTTCAAGGAGAAGTACCCGCTCAACTCGCGCGTGGTGAAGCAGGACGGCAAGCTGACGGAGCAGGTGTTCCGCGCGGGCACGCCGGACGGCAAGGTGAAGCCGGGGCTGTACGCGAAGGAACTCTCGCGCGTCATCGCGCACCTCCAGGAGGCGATGAAGTCCGCCGAGCCCGCGCACAAGGCCGCGCTGGGCAAGCTGGTGCGCTACTTCCAGACGGGCAGCCCCAAGGACTGGGACGCGTACAACATCGCGTGGCTCAAGGTGGATCCGAAGGTGGACGCCAACCTGGGCTTCATCGAGACCTACGTCGACCCGCGCGGCCACAAGGGACAGTGGGAAGGGCTGGTCAACTACCGCGACACGGCGGAAAACCAGATCATGGTGCTCATGGGCCAGAAGGCCCAGTACTTCGAGGACCGGCTGCCCTGGCCGCAGAAGTACCGCCGCAAGAAGGTCTCGCCGCCGGTGGCCAAGGCCATCAACCTCATCACGTCCAACCCGGAGCCGCCCGCGGGCATCAACCTGCCCAACGAGCAGCACATCCGGGAGAAGTACGGCAGCAAGAGCGTGATGATCACCAACGTCATGGACGCCGCCTCCGCCGTGACGCGGCTGCCCCTGGCGCTGGAGTTCTCCCGCACGGCGGAGGACCGCGAGCAGGCCCAGAAGTACTCCGTCACCGCGCGCAAGTGGCTGGTGGCCTTCCACGAAGTGCTGGGCCACGCCTCCGGCCAGGTGGATCCGAAGTTGAAGGGCCAGTCCCCGTCCGTCTTCCTCAAGGAGTACGACAACACGCTGGAGGAGGCGCGCGCGGACCTGGTCGCGCTGTGGCACGCGTTCGACCCGGCGCTCGCGGAGCTGTCGCCGGACCACGAGGCCATCGCCCGGCAGATGTACCGGGACTTCCTGGTGGAGGGGCTCACCAACCTGCGCCGCGTGGAGACGGGCAACGCCTTCGAGGAGGACCACCAGCGCGGCCACCACATGACGGTGACGTTCCTGGAGGAGAAGGGCGCGGTGAAGCAGGTGACGGAGAATGGCCGCACCTACCTGGTGATTCCGGACTACGCGAAGATGCGCGAGGCCGTGGGCGAGCTGCTCTCCAAGCTGATGGTCATCAAGGCCACCGGCGACTACGAGGGCATCCGCACGCTGGTGCAGGAGAAGGGCATCCACTTCGACCCGAAGCTGCGCGACGAGGTCGCCCGCCGGGTGAAGGCCGTGGACGTGCCCACGGTGCTGCTGCTCAATTCGCCGCGCGTGGTGCCGGTGCTGGACGCGAAGGGGGCGGTGGTGGACCTGAAGGAGGACACCACCCAGGCCTTCGTGGATCAGCACCTGGAGCGCAGCCTGCTGGGCCGGCTGTCCCCCGCGGAGGCCAGCCGTGTCGCCGCGCAGGTGGCGGGCTCGCCAGACGGGGTGCGCGAGGCCTTCAAGGAGCTGGGGCCGGAAACGGCTCCGGCGCCGACCCCCGCGAAGAAGGGTGCGGCGCCGGTGAAGTCCACGCCCTGAGCGGGGCTCAGGGGCCGTCAGTGGTTGGACGGCGTGTCGGTGTCCGTGATGGGCGTGCCGGACTCCGTGGTGAGCACGACATGCTGGGAGCCCGGCTGGATGGGGCCTCCCGGCGTGGCCGGGTCGCCCATCCGTCCGTTGGGCCGGCCGTAGTCGCGCTCGTAGATGCGCACCACGGAGAGGAAGAAGGCGACGATGAGGGGCCCCAGCAGCAGGCCCACCGCGCCGAATGCCGCCAGGCCGCCCAACAGGGCGAAGAAGACGATGGCGCCGTGCTGGTTCATGCCCTTCCGGGCCAGCAGCGGCTTGACGACGTTGTCCACGAGCCCCACCACGACGACGCCCCAGATGGCCAGGAAGAGGGCCGCCCACGGGTGGCCGCTGAGGAACATCAGGCCCGCGGCGAAGAGCACCACCACCGCGGCGCCCACGGCGGGGATGAGGGCGAGGAAGAACGTGAGGCCCGCGAAGAACAGCGGCGCGGGCACCCCCACGATGAGGAAGCCGATGAGCGCGACCGCGGCCTGGACGCCCGCGGTGGCGATGGTGGAGACGAGCACCGACACGGAGGTGCTCTTGAACTCGCGCAGCAGCTCCCGCGTCTGTCCGCGCCTGAGCGGCGACACGCTCTCGATCCACTGCACCAGCCGCGCGCCGTCGGTGAGGAAGAAGAAGAGGGCGATGAGCATCATCGTCAGCTGGAGGATGATGGTGCCCGTGGCGGCCACCGCTCCCGTCACGGCCTTGGCGGCGGTGCCCCCTTGGGTCGTCATCTGCTCCTGGAGCTTCTGGTCCAGTTCGGCCTGCTCCAGCGGGAGCCGCTCAATCAGCTTGCTCACCGGGCCCTGGATGCCGCTGGGGAGCTTCTCCACCAGGCCCGTCATCCCGTCCTTCTGCACGGCCTCTGTCACGAAGCGCGCGCCCTCGGACACCTCCGCGACGACGAAGGCGGTGAGGCCGCCCAGGGGCAGGAGCAGGGCCAGCAGGATGCCGGTGACAATGAGCCCGGAGGACACGTTGCCGTGGCCGCGCAGCCGCTTCTTCAGCCGGGTGTGCAGTCCGTAGAAGGTGCCCGCCAGCACCGCCGCCAGGAAGAACGCCTCCGCGAAGGGCCGGATGACCAGGCACAACAGGACGATGGACAGCAGGATGAGACCCACGAAGACGCGTCGCGATACCTGATCGGAGGCCATGGCCTTGCCAAGTTAGGGAGCCGGACCTGTCGGCGGGAGCCTGCCCGGCCGGATTGTCTCCAGAACATTCCCCTCGGCCCGGCCGCTTGCCTGCTCACGGGGCTTGGGAGCGGCGGAGGGGGCGCTAGAGTGCGCGCATGCCGCCCTTCGACTCCGCTCGCTTCACGCTCTGGCTTCCGCAGCTCCTGTGCGCCGCCTTCCTGGCCATCCTCTTCCTGCAGTCCGGCCTGGACAAGGTCGTGGACTGGAAGGGGAACCTGGGATGGCTGACCGGCCACTTCTCCAAGTCGCCCCTGAAGGGCGCGGTGACGCCGATGCTGGCGGTCATCACCCTGATGGAGCTGGCGGCCGGGGCGCTGAGCGCGGCGGGCGCGGTGGCGCTGCTGATGAACGGCAACCCGTTCCTCGCGTACCTGGGCGCGGTGCTCTCCGCGGTGTCGCTGCTGGCGCTCTTCTTCGGCCAGCGCATGGCGAAGGAGTACGCGGGCGCGGCGGTGCTGGTGCCGTACTTCATCGTCGCGCTCGCGGGCGTGTACCTGATGCGGCTGGCGTAGGGCCGGTCCTTTAGAGCACCTTGCGCGAAGGCATGATGGCGTTGGCGGACAGCAGGCCCGCCGCCAGCGCCACCGCGACCATCAGCATGGAGAAGGCCGTGTCCACGCCGGCCACCACGTCGCGCTCCAGCAGCGACGCGAGGCTGCGGAAGCCCACGCTGCCCGGGACGAGCAGCATCAACCCCGGCACCACCGTGGTGACGGCGGGCCGGTTGCGCAGCCGCGCGAGCGCGTTGCTCCCGATGCCCAGCAGCAGCGCGCCCGCGAAGGCGCCCAGCTGAGGCCCCAAGAGCAGCGCCCCCAGCCGCGCGCCCATGAACGCGGCGGCGCCAGCCAGGGCAATCCATCCCCAGTCGCGCGGCCGGGCGCGGAAGAGCACCGCGATGGCGAAGCCCGCCACCACGAGCGCTGCGATGGCGACCCCCGGGGGAAGCACCGCGGGCAGGGCCGGCGTGGGCATGGGCACGGGAGGCAGCACCGTGGCCACGCGGCTGCCCAGGGCCGCGCCGAAGCCCAGCTGGAGGAAGATGAGCGCGGCGTGGGTGAGGCGCGACGTGCCGGAGATGAGGTTGCGCGTGGCCACCTCGTTGACGGCGATGGTGAGCGTGAGGCCGGGCAACAGGACGATGAGGCCCGCGAGCGTGGCCACCTCGCCGTGCAGCGGGCCGAAGAAGTGGGCCGCGAGCCCCGCGAACGCGGCGGACAGCACGGCCGCCACGGGCTCCAGCACGCGGGCGGTGGTCGGCTGCTTGCGCGTCAGCAGGTCCAGCACGCCAATGGCCAGGCTGCTGACGCCGGCGACGCCCATCTCCTTCCATCCGCCGCCAAACAGCAGCGCCGCGGAAGCGCCCGCCAGCATCCAGCAGAGCAGCTGCAGGGCGGGGCCGTAGCGCGGAGGCCGGGCGAGGATGTCCTCCACGCGGCGCGCGCCCACCGCGGGCGTGAGGCGCCCGTGGATGACGTCGTCCGCGAGCATGTCCAGGAGGATGAGGCGCTCCAGGTCCATGTCGCCGGGCTCCACGCGGATGAGGCTGGTGCGCAGGTCCTCGGGCGGGCCGAAGGAGGCGAAGATGGAGGTGGGCGTGGAGAAGAAGCGGGCCTCCAGGCCCAGCCGCTCGCTCACCTTCATCATCAGGCCCTCCAGGCGGTGGGCGGGCGTGCCGTGCCGGTGCAGGGCGTGGCCCAGGCGCAGCACGAAGGCCACCGCGGGGCCGGGCGGCGGGGGCG
>NZ_RAWP01000139.1:0-21755 GCF_003668935.1 Corallococcus sp. AB032C
GCGGGGGAGGGCGCGGGCGTTTCCGCGGGCGGCGTGGGCGTGGGCTTCGCGACGACTTCCTTGGGCGGCGGCTGCGCCACTTCCTTGCGCGGCAGGAGCTTGGGGTCGCGCGGCTTGCCCAGCCGCACCAGCGACGCGTTGATGGGCTTCTGGTCCAGGTTCACCTTCGGCGCGGACGAGAAGCCCGCGTAGAGCAGCGCCGCGGCGACCACCGCCACGTGCCCGACCACGGAGACGACGAGGAAGCGAGACAGCCGCGTGGGCCGTGAAACCAGCAGGCTGTGGGTCACCGCGGAACTCATGGGCTAGCGCTTCGCCTCCTTGGGCTTGCCCTTGGCGCCGGACGGGGCGGGGGCGGCCTTGCCGGAGTTGGACGCCTTGGAGCCCGTGGCCGGTTCCGTGATCATCCCCACGTTGGCGATGCCCGCGCGCTGGGCCGCGGCCATCACCTCCACCACCACGCCGTACGGCACGTCGCGGTCCGCGTGGAGGTACACTTCCTTGTCCGCCTGCGCCTTGGCGTTGGCGGCGAGCTTCGTCTCCAGCTCCTCCAGCGGAACTTCCGCATCCCCGATGTAGACCTTGCGCCCCGCGTCGATGGAGAGGACGACCTTCTTCTCCGTCGCCTCCACCGGGGCCGCCTTGGTCTCCGGGAGATTCACCTTCACGCCCTGCTGGATGAGGGGCGCCGTCACCATGAAGATGATGAGCAGCACCAGCATCACGTCCACCATGGGCGTGACGTTGATCTCGCTCATCGTGGTGCGGCCACCACCGCCCTTGCCTCCGCCCATGCCCATGTGACGGGTCCCCTAGCGGAAGAAGTGCCGCTTGATGATGTTGAGGAAGTCCGCGGAGAAGTTGGACATCTCCGTGTCGAACACCTTGATGCGGCTGACGAACGAGTTGTACGCGACCACCGCCGGGATGGCCGCGAACAGCCCCGCCGCCGTGGCGAAGAGCGCGTTGCCCACCGGCGCCGCCACCGTGGCCAGCGTGGCGTTGCCCTGCTCCGCGATGTTGTTGAACGCGCCCAGGATGCCAATCACCGTGCCGAACAGCCCCACGAACGGAGACGCGGCGCCCACCGTGCCCAGGAAGGACACGCGGTTCTCCAGCTCGGTGATCTGCGCCGTGGCCGCGCGGTTGAGCGCGCGCTCCACGTTCTCGATGCCGCCCAGCTTGGCGCTCATCGCGGCCTCGGCGCCTTCCTTGTTGTCTGTCTGCGCCAGCTTGCTCAGCTCCTCGTAGCCCGCGCAGAACACCTTCGACAGCGGCGAGCCCTCCAGCTTCTGGGCGGACTGGTAGATGGCCTCCAGCCGGGACGCCTTCCAGAACGTGTCAAGAAAGGTAAGCGACTGGGCGCGGGCACGCGACAGCTGGGTGGCCTTCATGGCGATGAGGGCCCAGGAGGCGACCGAGACGCCCATCAGGAGGAGGAGCACCGCGAGCTCGATGAACGACGCGTCGCGGATGATCTCCACGTAGTTCATGGCGCCAAAGGCCAGTGGCAGGTGGGGTATCATGGGGTCCAGCGCGTAACATTCCGTCCTCGGGTGGGTCAAACATGCTTACGACGCCCGGCTGCTTTGGACGGCACTGAATAATTCCCGGGGCTGGTCGTCTGGAGGGTTGTTACGGGCCGACGACCTCAACTTCCCGAAACCGAACCACGGATGCCCACCATGAACGCGAGAACGCTCGCCGCATTCCTCTGCCTCTCCTCTGGACTCACCGGCTGCATCATCGAAGACAACCGCTACCCCGGCGACGTCCGGATGTCGTGGAGCTTCGATGGCGCCACCTGCGGCCAGATGCGGGACATCGACGGTGTGGACATCTACATCGACGGCGAGATCCTCGAGGGTGACGGCAAGTACCCCTGCTCGGCGAACGGCTTCGACGGCATCGTCCTGCACGACTTCGCGCCCGGCACGTACTCGTTCACGGCGCAGGCGGTGGACTACGACGGCGTGGCGGTCTACTCGTACCGCGGCACCTTCTCGGTGGACGGCAACACGGCGGTGCCCATCAACTTCAACACGGGCCGCACGGGTTCCACCGCCTACGCCTATGTGAACTGGCTGTTCCCGACGGAGGCGGGCTCGTACTACCCCTCCTGCGGCCAGGCCGGGGTGGCCTATGTGGATGCCCGCGTGGATGACGGCCCGTGGGGGCGCTTCAACTGCAACCAGGGCAGCGAGGGTCGTTACATCGAGACGCCGGAGTTCGCCCCCGGGCAGCACTACCTGGAGATCGTGGGCGTCGACTCGTTCGAGCGGCCCCTCTACTACTACGGTGGCGGCTTCACCTCGCAGGCGGGTATCCCGGCCTCCATCACGGCGAACACCTGGGCCATTGGCGGCGCCGCGGTGGGCTGGCAGCTCTACGAAGGCAACACGAAGCTCAACTGCAACCAGGCCGGCGTGAGCGAGGTGGGCATCAACTTCCAGGACGTGCACACCAACGAGTGGGTCTACGGAGAGGCCGGCCAGTGGTTCTCCTGCAGCCAGTCCCCGGCCGTCTTCGAGTTCCTGCGCCCCGGTGAGTACTTCGTGTCGTTGCAGGCGAACGGCACGAACGGCCGGCGCTACATCTCGCCCCGGGGAGCGGACATGCTGAGCCTGCGTGTCTACGCCCACGACTTCCCGAGCGCGGGAGAGGCCGCCATCGCTCCGCTCGACCGCGTGCAGTAGTCGCGGGGCCCACCCGGGCCGGGCGTCATGAAAGGGTCGGAGGCCTTCCAGGCTTCCGGCCCTTCGTGCGTTCCGGGGGACACGCGGGCGGTGCGGGGGGCGTTGGCATCAATCGTGATAGGGACTCACCCCATGCGGCAAGACAGCCACGGTCCCATCGGCGTGTTCGACTCCGGCATCGGAGGGCTCACGGTCCTCAAGGCGCTCATGGCGCGGCTCCCCCACGAGCGCACGCTCTACCTGGGGGACACCGCGCGCGTGCCCTACGGCACCAAGTCCGGCGAGGTGGTGACGCGCTACTCGCTGAAGAACGCGGAGTTCCTGCTGGAGCGCGGCATCAAGCTGCTGGTGGTGGCGTGCAACACGGCCTCCGCCGCGGCGCTGCCCGCCCTCCAGGCCGCGCTGCCGGTGCCGGTGCTGGGCGTGATTGAGCCCGGGGCCCGCACGGCGCTCCAGCGCACCCGGGGCGGCGGGGTGGGCGTCATCGGGACGCCGGGCACCATCCGCTCCGGCGCGTACCAGCGGGCGCTGGAGGCGGGCAACCCGAAGGTCGCGGTGAAGGCGACGGCGTGCCCGCTCTTCGTGCCCCTGGCGGAAGAGGGGTGGACCCACGGCGACGTGCCGCTGCTCGTGGCCCGCGAGTACCTGGCCGGCTTCGCGCGCGACGGGGTGGACACGCTGGTGCTGGGCTGCACCCACTACCCGCTGCTCAAGGGCGTCATCGCCGAGGTCGTGGGGCCGCACGTGTCGC
This sequence comes from Corallococcus sp. AB032C, assembly GCF_003668935.1. Taxonomy (NCBI): domain Bacteria; kingdom Pseudomonadati; phylum Myxococcota; class Myxococcia; order Myxococcales; family Myxococcaceae; genus Corallococcus; species Corallococcus sp. AB032C. The sequence goes on from NZ_RAWP01000139.1 coordinate 3,448, forward strand.
TGGTGGACTCGGCGGAGGCCACGGCGGAGGCGGTGGCCCAGCTGCTGGGGGAGAAGGGGCTGCTGGCGCCAGCGTCCGTGGGCGCGCCGGAGCACGCCTTCTTCGTCACCGACGTGCCGGAGCGCTTCGTGGAGGTGGGGGCCCGCTTCCTGGGGCGCCCCATTCCTTCCGCGGAGCAGGTGGACCTGCGCTTCTAGGCGGCCTTGCCGCCTGGGCCCGGCCTTTCAGCGCACGGGGGGCGTGGAGACGCTCGCCGTGGGCTCCTCGGCGGACGACTTGAGCAGCTCCTTGGCCGCCTGGATGACCGGCACCTGCTGGGCGCCGTCCACGGCGACGAGCGCCTGGGCGGCCTCCGTGCCGATGTCGTCCTGGCGCGGCAGCTGACCGGTGACCCAGGTGATGAGCCGCTCCATCAGCGGGAAGAAGTGGATCATCTTCAGCGGCCGGTTCATCCAGCCCACGGTGATGCAGTAGTACTGGTTGAAGGGCGCGGTGTGGTGGATGCGGTGGTGGTCCGGCGGCAGGATGAGGTGCACGCGCTGCAGGAAGTTGATGATCGCGGGCGGCTCATCCAGGTGCGACCACTTGTGGAACTGGTTGGTCGCCATCACCCAGAAGATCATCGCGCCCAGGAACGCGGCCAGGAACACCCAGCCCGGGCCGGCGAGCGGCACCGCCACCGCGAGCGCCGCCACCGGCAGCGACACGAGGCAGTTGTTGCCGTTGGTCTCCACGAAGTCGTGGCGGGTGATGGCCTTCTCGTCCACGTGGTGCTCGCGGAAGGGGCGGATGAACGCCTTGCCCAGGACGGGCATCTCCGTGGAGCCCCACGTGTCGCCCATCCAGTGGACGAAGCCGGACACGAAGTCCGCGGCCAGGTAGCCCAGCACCACCGCCAGGATCAGCATCCACGGCCCGGTGTGGTGGGTGCTCCAGAGCTTGTAGACGAGCACGCTCTCCAGGCCCACGAACGCGATGATGGAGGCAATCTCCATGGCGCGGATGGCGGGCGAGTAGCCCTGCGCGAGCGCCTGGGCATCCTGCAGGCGGACCTTTTCCGCGATGGTGTCCGGCTTTTTCATCGGTGGTGTTCCGGCCGCGGCAGGGAGGGAGGGACTGACGGCGCGATCGTCAGAGGGGTTTACGTACCCCAGGGCGTTTCAGCTTTTCAACAGAGCCGCCCGTGCCCGCCAGGCTGGTGTCCACGTGTGGATCCGTACACGGAGGGTGACAGAAGGTGGCGGACGCACACCGGCGGGAAGCGGGCAGGCACGCACGAAAAAAGAGGTGCGGAGCGCGTGACGCTTACCTTGTGAAGCCTGGACCCCGCTGCTACGGTGCCCGACCTCGGCAATGGCGAAAACCTTCGAAAAAGCCGTCACTGGCTTCAATCACAACATCAAGCACAAGGGGAAGGTCTACCACGTCCAGACCGAGGACTCGGGCGTCAACAACCCCCACATCATCACCCACCTGTTCGTGGGCGGGAACATCCTCGCGTCCAAGAAGACGTCCTACGCGGACATCCTCAACGCGGAGAACCTGGCGGAGGTTGTGCGCGAGTTGATGGAGGAGCAGCACAAGGAGATGCTGCGCAACCTCATCAACGGCGTGTACGACAACTACGAGTCCACGGTCCGTTCGTATCAGCCCGGCCAGCTCGCGACGGACGCGGAGATGGCCGCGCAGCCGAAGCTGCCGCCGCAAGCGCCCGCGCAGCCGCGCCCCCCCACGCCGCCTCCTCCTCCCGTCGTGGCCCCCGCCTCACACCTGCCTCCGGAAGTGGCCGCCGCGCGCGCCCTCAAGGAGAAGCCGCGCATCAACGAGGTGGGCGTGGAGACGCTCTTCGGCGAGGACCTCATCTCCGAGAAGAGCCTGGACGAGGTCATCCTCAGCTACCTGGCGAGCGAGGGCGAGCCCTCTTAAGGCCGCTCGCGCGGTGCCGTCCCTCCAGCGACGCCCGGCCCGTTCCTGGGCGGGCTCCGGGGGCGTGGTACGCTGCCCGGAGGGCCTCGCGCTTCTCCGGACATGATCCAGTTCTTCCACGTCTACAAGGCGTATCCCGGCGATCCGCCGGTGTTGCAGGACATCAACCTGAACGTGGAGAAGGGCGAGTTCGTCTTCCTCACCGGCCCGTCCGGCGCAGGGAAGACGACGCTGCTCAAGCTCATCTTCTGCGGGGAGAAGGCCACCAAGGGTCAAATCCTGGTGGGCGGGAAGAACATCGCGCGCATCCGCGAGTCGGCGGTGCCGTACCTGCGGCGCAACATCGGCGTGGTGTTCCAGGACTTCAAGCTGCTGCCCCACCGCAGCGTGGCGGACAACGTGGGCTTCACGCTGGACGTGCTGGGCGTGCCCCGTCCGGAGGGGCGCGAGAAGGTGCTCCGGATGCTCAAGCTCGTGGGGCTGGAGCACAAGGCGAACTCGCTGCCCCTGCGGCTGTCGGGTGGAGAGCAGCAGCGCGTGGTGATTGCGCGCGCGCTGGTGAACGACCCCACCATCCTCCTGGCGGACGAGCCCACGGGCAACCTGGACCCGGCGCTCACCGTTGAAATCATGGACCTGCTCACGGACATCAACATCCGGGGCACCACGGTGATGGTGGCCACGCACGACGCCACGCTCCTGTCGCGCTACCAGAAGCGCACGGTGCGCCTGGAGCGCGGGCTCATCGTCTCCGACGAGGACGGCGTCAAGGCGGCGCGGCGGATGCTGGTATGAGCGTGCTGTCGAAGGTGGCCTACTTCTGGCGCTCGGCGGCCGGGGGGCTGAAGCACGCGCCCTTCGTGCACTTCATCGCCGTGTCCACCATCGCCATCGCGCTGTTCGCGGCGGGGCTGGCGCGGGGCGCGTCGCACGTGGTGGACAACCTGCTCGCGTCGCTGGGCGGCGAGGTGGAGGTGACGCTCTACCTGGCGCCGCAGCTGGGTGAAGACGAGGTGCACGGCGTCCACACGCGCGTGGTGGAGCTGAGCCACGGCGAGGTGACGGTGGTGCCGCCGGAAGCGGCGCTGAAGCGGCTCAAGCGCGAGCTGGGCGACCTGGGCGAGGCGCTGTCGGAGCTGCCGGAGAACCCGCTGCCCGCGACGCTGGAGCTGCGCGTGCCGGAGGCGCGTCGCTCCCCCGCGGCGCTGTCGGCCCTGGCCAAGGAGCTGCGCGCGCTGCCGGGCGTCACCGGCGTGGACTACGGCGAGGCCGCGGTGGAGCGGCTGTCCGCCATCGCTCGCGCGCTGAGCTTCGGGGCGCTGGTGGCGCTGGTGGTGGTGCTGGGGACGACCATCGTCATCGTCGCGGCCACGCTCCAGCTGGCCATCTATTCGCGGCGCGAGGAGATTGAAATCCAGAAGCTGGTGGGCGCCACCGACCGCTTCGTGAAGGCGCCGTTCCTCCTGGAGGGACTGCTTCAGGGGCTGTTGGGCGCGCTGGTGGCGGTGGGCGGGCTGTGGCTCTTCGGCCGGCTCCTGGGGCCCACGCTGGGCTCGCTCTTCGCGTTCCTCCTGGGGCCGGGCGTGGCCGCGCCGTGGGTGGAGACGCGCACCGCGCTGGAGTTGCTCGCGGCCGGCTGCGCGCTGGGCCTGGGCGGCAGCTTCGTCGCGGTGGGGCGCTTCCTGCGCGTATGAGACGGCTCGTCTGGCTCATGGCGCTGTTGGGCGCGAGCGCCGCGTTCGCCCAGCCGGACGAGGAGGCGGAGCGCGCGGCCATCCGCGAGAAGCTGACCGCGCAGCGCGCCACGCTGGCACTGGTGGAGGCGAAGAAGCTCTCCGTGCTGGAGGGCATGGAGCTGATGGAGGACATGGCCGCCTTCTCCCGCCGCCGCGTGCGCGCGCTGGAGGGCGACCTGAACCTCTTCCGCCGCCGCGTCGCGCTCGCCGAGCGTGAAGAGGCCGTGCTGCGCGAGGCCCTGCGCGCCCAGCTGCGCCGGCTGTCCCCGCGCCTGCGCACCCTGTATCGACTCCAGCGCCGCCGCCCGCTGGAGGTGCTCCTGTCCGCGGACGACTTCGCCGCGCTCATGTGGCGCGCCCGCGCGCTGGAGGCCAGCATGGCGGGCGACCTGGAGCTGCTGCGCACCGTGCAGCACGTGGCGACCCTCCAGCGGCAGGCGACGCTGGAGCTGAAGCGGCTGCACACCTCGCTGTCGCAGCGCGTGGCCTTCCTCCAGCAACAGTCGAAGCAGGCCCAGGCGCAGCAGGAGGCGCTGGAGGAGGTGGTGGGGAAGCTGGCCGGCGAGGCGGAGCTGGCGAAGCGCGCCGTGCGCGAACTGGAGGGCGCGGACGCGGAGCTCACCCGCATGCTGCTGGACCTGCACGAGGCCCCCGCGACGAGCGGCTTCGGCGCCCTGAAGGGCAAGCTGCCCCGGCCCGTGACGGGCATCGTGGAGGTGGGCTTCGGCCGCGTGGTGAACCCGCGCTTCAACACCGTCACCGTGCAGAAGGGCGTGGACATCCGCGCCGTGGCGGGCACCCCCGTGCACGCGGTGGCCGAAGGCACCGTCGTCTACGCGGGCTGGCTGCGCGGCTACGGCAACCTGCTCATCGTCGACCACGGCGACGACTTCCACACCCTGGTCGCCCACCTCTCCACCATCGCCGTCGCCGTGGGCGCGCGCGTGACTCCAGGCGACGTGGTGGGGGAGGTGGGAGACACCGGCTCCCTCAAGGGTGCCTACCTGTACTTCGAGGTCCGCCGCGCCGGGCAGGCCGTCGACCCCGCCCCCTGGCTCGCCCCCGCGACCGCCGCCGCAGGGACGCCCTGACATTGTCTGTTTGATGCGCTGCGTCCAAGACGCGGAGGCGTTAGAAGGTGCGGGGCAGCGGTCGTTGGTGAGGAAGGAGGCCTTCGCGTGGACCTGATGGGTGGGATGCAGGAAGCGATGCGCCGCGTGCTGGTGGCGCGGGGCGTGGAGTCGGAGACGGTGCACGTGGGTGGGCAGGCGGTGCACCACTACGCGCTGGAGGGGCAGGGCAAGGGTCCGCCGGTGGTGCTGGTGCACGGGCTGGGCGGGTCCGCCAACGGCTTCGGGCGCACGTTCTTCGGGCTGGCGAAGCGCTTCTCCCGCGTGCTCGCGCCGGACCTGCCGGGCCACGGCTTCTCTGGCGAGTACTGCGGCGGCCCCACCTGCGTGCAGGGCCAGTTCGACGTGCTGCGCGCCTACTTCGAGCAGGTGGTGAAGACGCCCGCCCTCGTGGTGGGCAACTCGCTGGGCGGGGCCATGGCCGTCAACCTGGCCTCCGAGCATTCCGCCTGGGTGAAGGCGCTGGCGCTGGTGGCCCCCGCGGGCGCGGAGCTGACGCCGCAGGCGCTGGCGGCGCTGCTGGGGCACTTCGCGGTGAAGTCGACCGCGGATGTCCGCGCCCTGACGCGCAAGCTCTTCCACCGGCCGCCCCTGGGCGCGCTGCTGCTCGCGCCGGCGCTGAGCAGGCTCTACACGACGCCCACGGTGCAGGCGCTGGCGGCGGATGCGCTCGCGACGCAGGCGAGCATCGCGCCCCAGGCGGTGCGGGATTTGAAGATGCCGGTGCTTTTCCTCTGGGGCGGCAGCGAGCGGCTCCTGCCCCCGGAAATCCTCGCCTGGTACCGGCAGCACCTGCCCGCCCAGGCGGAGGTGCACGTGGTGGAGGGCTTCGGCCATGTGCCGCAGATGGAGCGGCCGGACGACTTTGTGTCCCACCTGGTGGGCTTCGCGGACCGGGCTCGCCTCTAAGGGCGGGAATCGTCCGGCGGGCCGGGTGTAGACTCGGGGGCCTTGCGACGGCCCCTTCCACCCGACCCCCGAGGACGCGCTCCCGTGACCCGTTTCCCGAAGCCGTGGTGCATGGGATTCGCCGCGCTCCTGCTGTGGGGCGCGCCCGTGCTCGCGCAGAAGCCAGGGGACGCGGCCGGCCGGGAGGAGTCCGCGTACCGCCAGCTGGAGTTGTTCGCGCGGGTGCTCTCCTACGTGGAGAACAACTACGTGGAGAGCGTGGACCGGAAGACGCTCGTCCAGGGCGCCATCCAGGGGATGCTCGACACGTTGGATCCGCACACCCTCTTCATGCCCCCGGAGGTGTTCCGGGAGATGAAGATCGACACGTCCGGTGAGTTCGGCGGCCTGGGCATCGAAATCGCGCGCAAGGGCGACCGGCTGGTGGTGGTGGCGCCCATCGACGACACGCCCGCGGCGCGCGCGGGCATCAAGGCCGGGGACGAGCTGCTCGCCATCGACGGGGAGAGCACCCAGGGCATGGACCTGGGCCGCGCGCTCCAGAAGATGCGCGGGCCGGCGGGGGGCCGGGTGTTGCTCACGCTCATGCGCGCGGGCTTCAACGCGCCCCGGGAGCTGGCCATCCTGCGCGACCACATCCGCATCGTGTCCGTGGAGAGCGCGCTCTACGACGGCATCGGTCACGTGAAGGTGAAGAACTTCCAGGACCGCACGGACCTGTCGCTGAAGAAGGAGCTGGACCGGCTGCGCGCGCTCAACGGCGGCAAGGAGCTGGACGGCCTGGTGCTGGACCTGCGCAACAACCCCGGCGGCCTGTTGGACCAGGCCGTGGCCATGAGCGACCGCTTCCTGCCGGGCAACCTGCCCATCGTGTCCACGCGCGGGCGCGACGGCCGCAACGCCTCCGAGGAGAAGAGCCGCGACCGCGACACGGAGAAGGACTACCCGCTGGTGGTGCTCGTCAATGCGGGCAGCGCCTCCGCGTCGGAGATTGTCGCGGGCGCGCTCCAGGACCACGGCCGCGCGGTCATCATGGGCACGCAGACCTTCGGCAAGGGCAGCGTGCAGACCATCATCGAGCTGGAGGACGGCTCCGGCCTGAAGCTCACCATCGCGCGCTACTACACGCCCAAGGGCCGCAGCATCCAGGAGAAGGGCATCACCCCGGACTTCCTGGTGCCGGAGGATTCCACAGGGAAGCCGGGGACTGACGCACCCCGGGAGAAGGACCTGCGGGGCCACTTCAAGGCGGAGCCGTCCCAGACGACGTCGGAGGTCGCCGCCCATCCCCGGACCCTGCCCGCGAACCTGAAGGACTGGGCGGTGACGGCGAAGCTCGCGGATCCACAGCTGAAGGTCGCGCTCAACTACCTCCATGGGTTGGCGCCAGGGCCCGCGTCCCGGGCCTCTGGGAGCACCGCGGGTCGCTGAAACCCCTTTCGAGGCTGGCGTTCCGCCTCGCAGTGCGTGTAATGCGCACAGCAACGAGGGAGACCGGATGCGACGTCCTTTCAATCGCGCGCTGCACGCGACGCTCAGTGGCTGGCTGGTGGGAATGCTGGCCGTGGGCCCCGCGGCCGCGCAGCAGCAACACGTACCGCTGCGGCTGATGCCGCGAACGCTGCCGACGGCGGCGGGCCCCCGCGTGGCGGTGGTGGCCATTCCCGTGGATGCCTCGCTGGAGGGTGAGGCGCTGGCGCTGACGCACTGGGCGGAGCAGGCCGTGGCCCGCTCCGGCCGGATGGAGCTGGTGCGTCTGTCGGACGCGCTGGACGCCCAGGGCGCGACCGCGCGCCAGACGAAGGCGGTGGAGGGCAACGCCGCGTTCAAGGACGGCGCCAAGGCCTACGACGAACTGGACACCGTGAAGGCGCTCCAGAGCTTCGACAAGGCGGTGAAGGCCTACGAGCAGGCGGACCTGTCGCGCGCGTTCCCGCTGCTCAGCCGCGCGCGGGTGATGAAGGCCGCGACGCAGGTGGCCAACGGGGAGAACAAGGCGGCGGAGCTGGAGATGCGCGGCGTGCTCGCGGTGGATCCGCGCGCCACCTTCAACCCCAACTTCTTCCCGCCCGAGGAAGTCGCCTTCGTGGAGAAGGAGCGCAAGTCGCAGCTGGAGGGCGCGCAGGCCACGCTGAACGTGAGCTCGCAGCCCGCCAACGCGCAGGTGTTCGTGGACGGCACCTACCGGGGCGTGTCCCCGCTGGCGCTCACCGGCCTGACGCGCGCGGACCACTACGTGACGCTGGTGGCGCCGGGCTACGCCGTGACGGAAGGCCGGGCGCGCGAGGGCGAGTCCTCCTTCACGCTCGCGAAGCTGCCGGTGCAGCAGCGCTACGCGGCGCTCGTGGAGCGCATCGCGAAGAACGCAGACGACGAGGAGCGGGACCAGGCGCTGCAGGAGCTGGGCGTGCTCGCGGACGTGCCGCAGGTGCTGGCTCTGCTGGTGCGCGGCGGTCCGGGCAACGCGCCCCTGACCGTCACCGGCCTGCGCATGGACGTGGCGGACGGCCACAACCTGGCGTACGCGATGGGCCAGGTGCCGCGCGGTGACGCGATGGCCACGGGCTCCGAGGCGCTGCTGACGGGGCTCGTCGGCCAGGACGCGGCGCGCGTCGACGGCAAGCCGGTGAAGCACTTCGCTGGCGGCGGAGGCGTGAGCCGCAAGACCGCGGGCTACGTGCTGCTGGCCACGGGCGTGGCGCTCCTGGCGGGCGGCATCTACTTCGGCCTGGAGGCCTCCTCCAAGTCGGACGCGTTCAAGACCGCGCCGCAGGGCAGCACGCGCGCGGAGGACCTGAAGAGCACCGGCAAGACGTACGCGCTGGTGGCGGACATCGGCGTGCTGGCGGGCCTGGTGTCCGCGGGCGCCGGCAGCTACCTGGCGTTCTACAAGAAGGGTGGGGGTTCGTCGTCCAGCGCCCCCGCGAGCCCCCCGCCTGAAAAGGCCGCGCCGGCCCGCGACGAGAAGCCCATGAAGGAGGCGCTGCCCATGCCGCCGCCTCCGCCCGCCGCCAAGACGGAGCCCGCTCCCAAGGTGAACGCCACGTCCACGCCCACGCCTGCGCCCGCCACCGAGCCGGCTCCGGCGAACAATCCCCCGCCGCCCGTCTTCGAGCCGCCCCCGACGCCGCCGCCCGCGCCGCCCGCGAAGAAGATGACGCGCAAGGAGCGTGAGGCCGAGGCGAAGCGCCAGCGCGCGGAGGATGCCCGCCTCAAGCGCGAGGAGGAGCAGCGCAAGAAGGACGAGGAGGAGCAGCGCAAGAAGGACGAAGAGGCGAAGCGCAAGGCGGACGAAGAGGCGAAGCGCAAGGCGGACGAAGAGGCCCGGCGCAAGCGCGATGAAGAGAAGAAGCGCCCCAAGCTCGACGAAGACGATCTCCGGAACTACTAGCCATGCGCCGCCTTTCATCGCTCATCGTTCCCTCGGCCCTCGCCCTGGGCCTGTCCGCCTGCAGCCTGCTCGTCAGCTTCGACCCCGAAGGACAGCCCTGCGACCGCGGCCAGTGCCAGGAGGGCTACGTCTGCCGCAACGAGGTCTGCACCTCCGAGGACGGCACCCCCACCGACGCCGGCACGTCCGACGCCGGCACCAGTGACGCCGGCACCACCGACGCCGGTGACGGCACCGACGCCGGCCTCACGGATGGCGGTCTGCTGACCGACGGCGGCGTCCGCGACGGGGGCTGAAGTCCCCTCACCGGGCCCGGCGTCACCGGTCGCCAGTCACGGCGCCGGTGACGGAGCCCTGATGCCGTTGTGCCGCCGCGCCTTGCGTCCCTGTCTCCAGGGGCCCAGGGCGCGGCGCCCTGTAAACACTCCCGCACGTGGCCACCGGGCCGCGCCGTGTCTCGCCGGACACGGCTGCCTGCCGCTCGGCACCACCGCGAAACCCCTGTTATTCCAGTTACTTGAACGCGACGTCCGCGCCGGGAAGCACTTCCGGTGCGTGGCATCATCCGTGCTCTGACGCGGGCCCAAGGAGGCATCATCGACATGGGCAAGCGCGTGGGAGTGCTGATGGGCGGGTGGGGCGAGGAGCGGGAGATTTCGCTCAAGACGGGGGAGGCCGTGGTGGCGGCCCTGGAGACCCTGGGGCACACCGTCACCCGCGTCTTCGCGGGCCCGGGCCTGGACCGGGCGCTGCGCGCGGCGGACCTCGACGTGGCCTTCCTCGCGCTGCACGGCCGCATGGGTGAGGACGGCCGCGTGCAGGGCCTGCTGGAGCTGCTGGAGATTCCGTACACCGGCTCCGGCGTGCTGGCCTCCGCGCTGGCCATGGACAAGCCCATGGCGAAGAAGCTCTTCCAACTGCACAACCTGGCCTCTCCCCAGGGCTACCGGGTGGCCCGCGAGGACGCGGAGCGCGCGCTGGAGCTGCACGGCGACAGCGGCTTCCCCTGCGTGGTGAAGCCCGCGAAGGGCGGCTCGTCCGTGGGCCTGTCCGTGGTGCACGACGCCGGGGCGCTGGTGCCCGCGGTGGTCCAGGCGTGCCGCTTCGGCGGTGAGGCCCTGGTGGAGCGCTTCGTCCAGGGCCAGGAGGTGACGGTGGGCATCCTCGGCGACAGCGTGCTGGGCAGCTGCGAGGTGTCCTACCCGCGCGAGGGCTTCGACTACGAGGCCAAGTACAAGGGCGGCGGAGCCCAGTACTTCCTCCCGCCCCGCCTGTCCGACACCCGCCGCGTCAACGTGGAGTCGCTCGCGCTCGCCGCGTACCGCGCCCTGGGCTGCCGGGGCTACGGCCGCGTGGACCTGATGTGCTCCGACACGGAGAACGACGTGGTGCTGGAGGTGAACACCCTGCCGGGCTTCACCCCCACCAGCCTCCTGCCGAAGATCGCCGCCCGCGCCGGCCTGGACTTCCCCTCGCTGGTGCAGGACGTGCTGGACCGCGCCACCCGCGACGAGTCCCATGTCGCGGAAGGCCCCACCCTCGCGCCCACCGCTCCCGTGCCCCTGCGCGTCGCGCGCTAGGTCCTCTGGCGCGCGGAGCACCTGGGACGTCGTCTCGGCATCGCCCCGACGCAGGGAAGCAGAGGGTGACAACCTGCGTCAAAACCGCCGTTCAGAGCCTCTCGAATCCGGGGAATAGTTTGACACGACCCGGGTCGCTCCCTATTGTCCGCCGGCGATCAGTAGCCGGAAGGTCAAAGCCCAGTCTTTTCGGGCACATACGGGGCGGGGCTCAGCAGACCCACAGGCGGCGGTCAGCGTGAGCAGTCGGTCGGCATGCCGCCACGTCTGGTAGGACCGCTGGCGCCAGTGCCAGCGGGAGGGGCTGAGCGTCACCGATGACCACCGTTGAGATCATCTTCCTGGCAGTCTACTTCAGCTTGCTGAGCGTGCTGGGAGTCTACGGCTCCCACCGCTACCGCATGGCGTTTTTGTATTACCGCCACAAGTTCAAGCTGCCGACGCCCAACGGCACGCTGAAGGCGCTGCCCAAGGTCACCATCCAGCTGCCCATCTTCAACGAGATGTACGTGGTGGAGCGCCTGGTGGAGTCGGTGTGCCGCATCGACTACCCGCGCGAGCTGCTGGAGATCCAGGTGCTGGACGACTCCACGGACGAGACGTGCGGCATCGCGCGCGCGTGCGTGGAGCGCCACCGTCAGAAGGGCCACGACATCGTCTACATCCACCGCGTCAACCGCCAGGGCTTCAAGGCGGGCGCGCTGGAGAACGGCCTCAAGCTGGCCTCGGGCGAGTACGTGGCGGTGTTCGACGCGGACTTCGTCCCCAGCCCCGACTTCCTGATGCGCACGGTGCCCTTCTTCGCGGACGCGAAGGTGGGCATGGTGCAGGTGCGCTGGGGCCACCTGAACCGTGAGTTCTCCATCCTCACGCAGGCGCAGAGCATCTTCCTGGACGGCCACTTCATCATCGAGCACACCGCGCGCAACCGCGCCGGCTGCTTCTTCAACTTCAACGGCACCGCGGGCATCTGGCGCCGCGCGACCATTGGCGACGCGGGCGGCTGGCAGCACGACACGCTCACGGAGGACCTGGACCTGTCCTACCGCGCCCAGCTGAAGGGCTGGCAGTTCATCTTCCTCCCGGAGGTCATCTCCCCCGCGGAGGTGCCGGTGGACATGAACGCCTTCAAGAGCCAGCAGCACCGCTGGGCCAAGGGCTCCATCCAGACGGCGAAGAAGCTGCTGCCCACCATCCTCAAGAGCGACCTGCCGCTCCTGGTGAAGCGCGAGGCCTTCTTCCACCTCACCAACAACATGGCCTACCTGTTGATGGTGCTCCTGTCCGTGCTGATGCCCATCAGCATGGTGGTGCGCTTCCAGCACGGCCTGTACGGCACGCTGTTCCTGGACCTGCCGTTCTTCATCACCGCGACGGCCAGCGTCTGCGTCTTCTACGTGGCCGCCCAGCGCGAGCGCGGCGTGAAGGGCTGGGAGCGCTTCAAGTACCTGCCCTTCCTGATGAGCCTGGGCATTGGCCTGGCCATCAACAACGCGAAGGCCGTGGGCGAGGCGCTGCTCAACCAGCAGTCGGGGTTCGCTCGCACGCCGAAGACGGGCGCCGAGGGCAAGAACGTCAAGGCCGTGAAGAAGAGCTACCGGGGCAGCAAGACGCTGATGCCGGTGGTGGAGCTGCTCTTCGCCGCGTACTTCACCGGGGCGCTGTGGTTCGCCATCGACTCGCGCATCTACACGTCGGTGCCCTTCATCATCCTGTTCCTGGCGGGCTTCCTCTACGTGGGCATGTCCAGCCTGATGCAGGGCCTGGCGGGCCGCCGGACGAAGGTGCCGGACGCCGCCCCCGCGGTGACGTCCTCCGAGGAGCAGCCGCGTCAGGCGGCCTGAGCCGTTCACACCGCTTCCGCTGTTCACCTCGCGCCGCCGCTTCCCTCCTGGTCTCCAGGCGGGGAGGGCGGCGCGGTGCTTTGGGGCCTACAGGCCCGCGTCGGGCGCGCCTCGCAGCAGCACCTGTTCCTGGCGCACGGGGGCGGGGCCGGAGGTCGCGGGACGGCAGCCCTCGTCGATGGCGGTGCTGGACGCGGCCCTCAGCGTGAGGCCGGCGTCGGTGCAGGCCACGGCCTCCGTGGGGAAGGCGACGGGGCAGGGCGTCCCGGAGGCGCTGAAGCCGGTGGCGCGCGTCTCTCCCACGAAGCCCTCGGGTGTTCGGGTGAGGACGATTCCCACGGAGCCCGCGTCCGGGGACTCCACGCCGCCGTCCGCCCACGCGCGCACCACCGCGAGCGACAGGGTGCGGCCGTCATCCTGGCCCAGGTAGCGGAAGGCCGGGTTCTGCGCGTGGTGGTAGTCGCCGGACAGGTCCTTTTCGCAGCCGGGCGGCACGTGGATGGGAGGCGGCACGGAGGCGGCGTGGGTCTCCACCCGGGGTGGGGCCTTGCCCGGACAGGCCGCGAGCGAGAGGACACAGAGGCCGAGGGGGAGGGTGACGAGGGCGCGGTGCATGGGGCGCGGATATTCTCCCAACGGACGGCCCGGTGGGACGGTGTTTGCTTCCCCTGGGATGACTCTCTAACCTTCGGCCCGACATGAGTCTTCGCCGCTTCGCCATCCTGTCGCTCGTCGCCACCCTGGCCCTGCCGTCCGCGGCGTTCGCCCAGGACAATGATGATCTCCTCGCCCCCACGGAGGAGACGAAGCCCACGAAGCCCAAGGGCACCAAGACCCGGCCCGTGAAGCCGCCGAAGCCGACGGCCAAGCGCAAGACGCCGCCCAAGAAGGAGAAGCTGGGCGCGCGCAAGGGCAAGACGGGCAAGAACGCCGCCACGGCCACCGTCGAGGACCCGGTCCCCGCGAAGGCCACGCTCGCGCTCAAGCTGGGCAGCAACGCGCGCGGCGCGAAGGTGACGGTGGACGGCGAAGAGGTGAATCCTCAGACGCCGCTGGAGCTGACGCCGGGGGAGCACACCGTCATCGCCCGCCGTCAGAACTATTCGGAATTCAACCAGCAGGTGACGCTGGCGCCGGGTCTGACCACGGAGCTGCTCCTCTCGCTGGAGGCGGCCACGGGCTTCGCCACCCTGCGCGCGGACGTGGCCCGCGTGGGGGTGTTCGTGGACGGGACGCGCGTGGGCGTCACCCCCATGGAGAACTACCCCCTGTCGCAGGGGCCGCACGTCATCGAGTTCCGCGCGCCGGGGCTCAAGGACGTGAAGAACATCACCGTGCGCGCCGGCCAGCTCTACGTCGTGGAGGGGCGGCTGCGTCCCTCCTCGGACGTCCCGACGGCGGTGACGCAGGCGGAGGATGCGCCACGCTCGACGGTGCTGGAGCCCTCGAAGCCCTCGGAGCCGCTGGTGGATCAGCCGGGCCTGGCGCTGGGCGCCGAGCAGCCGCCGGAGGTGAAGGAGAGCACCGGCACGTCCTGGTACCAGAAGTGGTACGTCTGGGTGGGCGTGGGCGTGGTGGCCGCCGCCGCGGGCGCTGGCGCCTACGCGGTGACCCGGGGCCCCGCGGAGCTCACCCCGAACGAAGTGTGCGGCGGGACGTGTGACGGCGACATCGGGTTCTCGGGCCTGCGCCCGGCGATGCCCGCGAACGGCGTGCGCTTCTGACGACGCGCGGGGCGGACGTCCGCGTCCGCCCCTGCTTCCGGAGCCTCGAGGCCGCTCAGTGGCTTCGCAGGTCGTCCTCGGCGCGGCCAGCGCCGGGTTCCAGCCGCAGGAAGACGTTCGTCACGCGGCCCACGCCCCAGTAGTCCAGCGCGGTGGCGCGGAGGCGGAAGGGCTCGGACTCCGGCAGCAAGCCGCTGAGGTCCACTTCGTTGGCCTCGAAGCTGAAGGCGCGGCGGCCCACGTTGTCCACCTGCTCGTTGCCGATGAAGACGCTGTCCGTGAAGCCCACGGCGGCGCGGCGCGACACCTTCCCCTTCGTGTCCAGCACCTCCAGCAGGAGGAAGTTGTCCACGGCGAAGCCCTGCTTGCAGGCCGCGTCCCCACACAGGCTCGCCTTGGCACCGTCCAGCAGCAGCTGAGGCGTCTCGCCGGTGGCGACGACGCGCGGCGTGCGCTCGCCCTCGCGGGTGTCCACCTCCACGTCCTCGCGCCGCTGCTCCAGGCGGGCCGTCTCGCGCTCCGGCGTGGCGGTCAGCAACTGGACCGAGCGCGGTTGGGGCGGCGCGGCGGCGGTGGACGGGGGAACCTGCTTCGCGCAGGCCAGGAGGCTCAGCGCGGCGGCGGAGAGGGTCAACGTTCGCGAGTGGCGCACCTGGAGGCTTGTAGCGAGCGGCCCTGGACGGGGTCAATTAGCATGCCCCCATGCGGACCTTCCCCGGATGGTGGCTGCTGTGCGCGCTGGCCGCGGGCCCCGTGGTCGCGGCGACACCTCCCGCCCCCGCCGCTCCCGCCATCCCGGGCGCGGGCAGCGTGGCGCCGGAGGTGCAGCTGTGCCTCCAGCACCTGAGGCCGGAGGAGCGGGACCGGGCCGCGCGGGCGCTGGGGCCGCTGGAGTCCGTGCCGCTCTACCGCGTGCAACTGGAGGTGGAGCCGAAGGAGCGGCGCGTCTGGGGCAAGGTGCAGGTGGAGCTGGTGGCCAAGGGCCCCAAGCCGGTGACGGAGCTGTACCTGCGGCTGACGCCCAACACCCGCTCCCGGCAGGTGACGCTCTCCGGCGCGAAGCTCAACGGGAAGGCCGTGGCGCTGGAGCTGGGGCCGGAGCCCACGTTGCAGCGCATCACGGTAGAGCCGCCGGTGCCCCCTGGCGGCACGGTGTCGCTGGAGGTCTCGCTGAAGGGCATGGTGCCCAAGGCAGCGCCGGGCGCGGAGTCGCTGCTGGGCTCGGGCGGGCTTCTGGGCGGCGGCGCGAAGGGGGGCTCGGACGACCACGGGGCCTTCTCCGCCACGGCGGACGTGATGAGCCTGGTGGGCGTGGTGCCGCAGGTGCCTCCGGTGGATGATCAGGGCCAGCCCTGGGCCGGCCCGCAGGGCACGGGGGACCTGGCGCTGTACGAGCCCGCGCACGTGCTGGCCACTCTCACGGTGCCGTCAGGCTGGGCGGCGCACACCACCGGGACGCCCATGGGCGCGGTGCCCGAGCGCGACGGACGGGTGCGCTACAGCTTCGCGGCGGCGGCGGTGCGCGACTTCCCGGTGCTGGTGACGCGCGGCTACCAGTCCGCCACCGCCACGGTGAACGGCGTCACGGTGGAGAGCCACTTCGCGGCGCGGGACGCGGCGGTGGGCAAGCGCGTGCTCAAGTACGCGTCACAGGCCCTGACGGAGTTCGAGAAGCGGCTGGGCCCGCTGCCCTACACCCACTTCCGCGTGGTGCAGGCGCCCTTGAGCGGCGGCGCGGGCGGCATGGAGTTCCCTGGGCTGGTGACGGTGGGCACGTCCCTCTACCGCGCCAAGCAGGACCCGCTGTCCATGCTGGTGGGCATGCCGGGCATGGAGGCCTTCCAGGAGATGCTGAACGCGCAGGGCGGCGCGGGGATGCTGGCGCAGGTGGGCTCGCAGGTGGGGGCGTCCCTGGAGCGCACGCTGGAGTTCACCGTGGCGCACGAGGTGGCGCACCAGTACTTCGCGGGGCTCGTGGGCTCGGACCCCATCCACGACCCGGTGGTGGACGAGTCCCTGGCGCAGTACGCGGCGCTCCTCTACATGGAATGGGCCCACGGCCCGGAGGCCGCCGAGTCCCTGCGCAACGAGGCCCTGGTGATGCCCTACCAGTTCTTCCGGCTGACGGGCGGCAGCGACGGCCGCGCGGACCGGCCCACGGGCGACTTCGACGGCGGCGAGCTGGAGTACGGCGCGCTCGTGTACGGCAAGGCGCCGCTGTTGCACCACGCGTCGCGCAAGCTGGTGGGGGACAGCGCCTTCCTCAAGGCCCTGCGCGCGTACGTGGACACGTACCGCTTCAAGTGGGCGTGCAAGGCGTGCTTCACGCAGGAGCTGGCGAAGGCGAGCCCCGCGAACGCGAAGGCGCTGACACAGCTGCGCACGCGCTGGTGGGAGGAGTCCCACGGCGACGAGGACCTGGGCGCGGCGGACCTCCAGGGGCTGATGGAGGCCATGGGCGGCGACATGGGCGGCGTGAAGCTGGACGCCCAGACGCAGCAGCTCCTGGAACAGCTGCTGCCCCAGCTCATGGGGCAGTAGGGCGGTTCAGTCGAACAGCGCCTGCACGAACTCGCGCGGCTCGAAGCGGCGCAGGTCGGCGATCTTCTCGCCCACGCCCACCCAGACCACGGGCAGCTTCAGCTCGTCGCAGATGCCGATGATGACGCCGCCCTTGGCGGTGCCGTCCAGCTTGGTGAGCGCGATGGAGCTGATGCCCACGGCCTCGTGGAACTGCTTGGCCTGCTGGATGGCGTTCTGCCCGTTGGTGGAGTCCAGCACGAGCAGGATTTCATGGGGCGCGCCGGGCAGCGCCTTGTCCATCACGCGCTTGACCTTCTTGAGCTCCTCCATGAGCGGGGCCTTGGTGTGCAGCCGGCCCGCGGTGTCCGCGATGATGACGTCCGCGCCTTCGTCCTTCGCCTTCTTCACCGCCTCGAAGATGACGGCGCTCGGGTCGCCGCCGTCCGGGCCCTTCACCAGCTGGGCGCCCGCGCGCTCGGCCCACACATCCAGCTGCTCCGTGGCGGCGGCGCGGAAGGTGTCACCCGCGGCGAGCACCACCTTCTTGCCCTGGCCGGTGAGCTGCGCGGCCAGCTTGCCGATGGTCGTCGTCTTTCCGGCGCCATTCACGCCCACCACCATCACCACGTGCGGCGGGCCACCGCCCTCCAGCGAACGCGGCACGGGCAGGTCCACCATGCGCGCCACCTCGTCGCGGATGGCGTCCTTGATGCGCTCCGGGTCCTTCAGCTCCGCGCGCTTGAGCTTGTCGCGCGCCACCTCCACCAGGTGGTCCGCGGTGCGCACGCCGATGTCGGCGGTGAAGAGGATCTCCTCCAGCTCCGACAGGACGGAGTCGTCCATGGTGCGCTGTCCGCCGAACAGGCCGTTGAGCCGCGCCATGAAGCCCTGATTCTTCGTGCGGTCCAGCCCCTGCGCCAGGGTGCGGCCGCCCTCCGCCTCCACCTTGGCGCGCGCCACGGCGGCCTCGGCCTGACGGGCGGCCTCCGCCTGGGCGGCCTCCTGGGCGACGGCCTCATCGCGCAGGCGCACCGCTTCGACCTGCTCCCGCTTGCGGCGCTCGCGCGTCTCGTCGTCGAGCGCCTTCTTGGCGCGGTATTCGACGCGCTTGGCCTCCTCCTCACGCTCCTTGAGGGCGCGGACCTCCGCCTCCAGCCGGGCCTTCTCCGCCGAGTCCTTCGCGGCGTGGGCGGCGAACGAGGCCGTCTCGCGCTGGCGGCGCAGCTCGTCCATGCGCGCGTGGGCGTCGTCCAGGTCCCGGCGCCGGGCGAGCTCCGCCTCGTTGGGCGGCAGCTCCACGCGCAGCTCGGGGCGCTCCTCGGGCAGCTGGGGCGCCTCCACCTGGGGCTTCCCGGGGGCTTCCGGCACGCGCTTCCTGCCGAAGAGCCTGCGCGCCGCCACGAGGGCCAGGACGACGAAGAGGGCCGCGCCGCCAATGCCCACCACTTCGCCGCCCACGCCGCGAAGGACTCGGCGGAGAAGGCCCGGCTGGAGGCGGAGGTCCGCGCCCTCAAGGAGCGTGAGGAGGAGGCCAAGCGCGTCGAA